>CADCQA010000001.1 GCA_902803415.1 uncultured Spirochaetaceae bacterium
GGGGTTTCCTCAAAGTTTCCTTGTTTTTCCCGCGCCATCCCCATGCATTGGGGGAAGCACAGGAAAGACCGGTGAGGAGGCAGCTCAGCGGTCAGTGAGAAGGCAGCTCAGCGGTCAGTGAGAAGGCAGCTCAGCGGTCGGTGAGAAGGCAGCTCACTGGTCGCTGAGAAGCCAGCTCACTGGCCGGTGAGTTGCGGGCTTAGCCCCATGCAAGGAACTGCTGGAATTGCGCCGCGATTCCACCCGGTTCCGCGGCTTTAGTCACTTTCCCCCTTCACAAAACGCGACTGTTGCAGTATAATTAAAGGAATGCGTAGCGAAATTGAAAACTTGTACAAGCAGTTGCAGACGATGTATGAGATGATGCAGCAGGGCTTCGACACCCAGGAGGTGGAGAGCGCTATCTTCGAATATGAGGACTGCGTCACCGATGAAGACTATGAGGCATGGTACAAAAAGTTCAGCTACTTCATCTGAGCTGAAACCCTCGCCTGACACTGCCCGGAAAAGTTCCGCACTTCACTGAAAGGCGGCAGCATTTTTCCCCGGAACAAGGGGCACCGCCTGTTTTCTCCCCGTCGGCAGGACAATGATATCATTGCCCCCTCTTTTTTTGTCCCCGCGCCAGTCCGCCGCCGCTCCGGCACTTACATTGCCATTCACACCGGAATCCAGTATAATAGACTTGTTCGGAAACTACGTTTCCGCTCAGGCCGGCGAGTTTAAAATCGCTCAAATAACGTGATTTTAAACACCGCATTCTAGTGTAACCTGTTCTGAAACTGAAGTTTCCGAACAGGTTTAATAAAACATCTTCACGCATGAAGAGGAGGCATTGCACTAATGGATACAAAACGCCCGCAGAGTCGGGACAAGCACGTCACAAACAACAGCACTGGTGTACATAAACGGGGTGAAGGTCTGGGCACAGGCCCGGTCGGCTCTTCCAACGGCTATTCCGGCAGAAAACAGGGAGGCAGCTCCGGCGGTTCCGGGAAACGGGCGGCAGCGGGCGGCGGCGGCATCATTGCAATCATTGCAGTGCTCGTACTCAAAATGCTCTTCGGCGGCGGGCTTTCCGGCGGCGGAACGGAAGCAGACGGCAGTTCTTCCGCATACAGCACGGAATCTGCAGGTACCAGCACAGAGGCAGCAGCAACATCCTATGCAACGGTAGACGATTCGGTTGCACCGGGTTCCCGCGCGCGCTACACAAAGATTGCCGGCGGCGGACAGGACACCGTAACGCTCATGGTCTACATGTGCGGCACCGACCTTGAATCCAAGCACGGCATGGCTTCTTCCGACCTGTCAGAGATGGCGGCCGCAAAGTTCGGCGACAACGTAAACCTCATCGTCTACACCGGCGGCTGCAAGCAGTGGCAGACCAGCGGCATCAGCAGCACGGCAAACCAGATATATCAGGTGACGGGCGGCAGGCTCAAGCGGCTCGTAGAAAGCGACGGCTCCAAGGTAATGACCGACCCCGCCACGCTTTCCGCCTTCATCAAATGGACGGCAAAGAACTTCCCCGCAAACCGCTACGACCTTATCTTCTGGGATCACGGCGGCGGTTCGGTAAGCGGCTACGGCTATGACGAAAAGAACGCAAAAAAGGGTTCCATGAATCTTGCCGGCATAAACAAGGCACTCAAGGACGGCGGCGTAAAGTTCGACTTCATCGGCTTTGACGCCTGCCTGATGGCAACGGCAGAAACTGCGCTCATGCTGGACAGGCACGCGGACTACATGATTGCCTCGGAGGAAACAGAGCCGGGCATCGGCTGGTACTACACGAACTGGCTTACGGCGCTGGGCAGCAACACATCCCTTTCCACGCTGGAAACCGGCAGAAACATCGTCGATGACTTTGTGGCTCAGTGCGACAGGCGCTGCCGCGGACAGAAGACGACGCTTTCTGTCATAGACCTTGCGGAATTCGCGCACACGGTGCCCAAGCCGCTCTCTGCATTCTCAAAGTCGGTCAGCAGGCTGATTGCAGACAAGGATTACCGCACGGTTTCCGACGCACGCTACACCACACGCGAATTCGCCGCAAGTTCCAAGATTGACCAGGTTGACCTTGTAGATTTGTGCGAAAAGATGAACACAAGCGAAAGCAGGGCGCTCAGCCGGGTGCTGCAGGGTGCAGTCAAATACAACAAGACTTCTTCAAACATGACGAACGCATACGGCGTGTCGATTTACTTCCCGTACCAGCGGGCATCCTACGTGGACAAAATGTGCGACACCTACGAAGAAATCGGCATGGATGATGATTACGCGCAGTGCATCCGCGAATTCGCAAGCCTTGAAGTGAGCGGACAGGCCGCGGCGGGCGGCAGCTCAAGCCCTGTTCCCTCGCTCTTTGGAACCGGCTCCAGCTCAGGCACACCGGACAGCGCAGAACTCATCGGGCAGCTCCTGGGCGCGTTCCTGGGCAACGGCGGCAGCGGCCTTATCAGCGGGCTGACCAGCGGCAACACAGACTTCCTTTCCGGCCGCGAAATGTCGCTGGAAGACACCGCCGGATACATTGCAATGAACCGCTTTGACGCGGGGAACCTTGTGTGGACGCAGGCAGCAGGCAAGGCCGTTATGTCGCTTCCGCAGTCACAGTGGGAACTTGTGCATGCGCTCGACCTGAACATGTTCTACGACGACGGCGACGGTTACATTGACCTGGGACTCGACAACATCTTCAGCTTTGACGATGACGGAAACCTTGTTGCAGACACTGACCGCAACTGGCTTGCCATAAACGGGCAGCCGGTCGCCTACTACCACATGGACACCACGGAGAGCGCCGGTGCAAGCATTACAACGGGACGTGTCCCCGCACTGCTCAACGGCAACCGGGTAAATCTGTGGCTCGTGTTCGACCGGGAACATCCCCACGGATTCATCGCGGGCGCCCAGTCCGACTACCGCGAAAAGGAAACTGAAACCGTTGCAAAGAGCCTGACCGAGCTGCATGCCGGCGACACACTGGAATTCCTGTGCGACTACTACAGCTACGACGGCACGTATCTGGACAGCTACAAGCTGGGCGAGCCGATGAAGGTTACGGAGCGGATGGAAATCAGCAACGTGGACGTCGGCTCCGGGGAAGTGCGGCTCATGTACCGCTTTACCGACATCTACAACCAGGAATACTGGAGCGAAGCGCTCGTACGCTAGCACATACACGCACACCAGTACGCGAATGCAATTGTAAACCAGCCCCCGCCGGAACTTCAGCTTGCCGACGGGGGTTCTTTTCATTATATTAGAGCTGACAGCATAAGCTGTAACTCTGGCGGCAGGAACGGCATCCGGCACTTCCCGCCGTTTATTTCAGGATTCGAGGAAACTATGGCACAGGAAGAAAACTGCAACCACAACTGTTCCGGCTGCTCACAGAACAACTGCGAAAAGCGAGACATGCACGAGAAGCTCCATGAAGGCTCCTCCGTCAAGAAGGTTATTGGCATCGTCAGCGGCAAAGGCGGCGTCGGCAAATCGCTTGTCACCAGCCTGCTTGCATCAAAGATTTCAAAGGACGGCTGGCGGGCAGCAATCCTTGACGCAGACATCACCGGCCCTTCCATTCCGATGGCATTCGGCCTTGAGGACGAGCGGGCGGAAACCGGCACCATGAGCGGCAGCGACGGCAAGGCGCAGGAATTCCTGAAGCCCGTGCAGAGCAAGGGCGGCGTGCAGATTATGTCCATGAACTTTCTGCTGCCGCACAGCACAGACCCCGTTATCTGGCGCGGCCCGGTTATCTCCGGCGCAGTGCGGCAGTTCTGGACGGACGTGGTGTGGGACAATGTTGACTTTATGTTCGTGGACTGCCCGCCGGGAACAGGCGACGTTCCGCTCACCGTGTTCCAGTCAATACCGGTAGACGGCATCATCGTGGTCTCTTCCCCGCAGCAGCTGGTGCGCGTCATTGTGGAAAAGGCCGTGAACATGGCAAACATGATGAACGTGCCCATCCTTGGCCTTATCGAAAACATGAGCTACGTAAAGTGCCCTGACTGCGGCAAGGAACTCAACGTATTCGGCGAAAGCAACATCAACCGCATCGCAGAGGATTTTTCGCTCAAGGTGCTTGCCCGCATTCCGGTAGAACAGAAAATGTCCGTCACGGTAGACAACGGAGAAGTTGAATCCCTTACGGAAGGCTATGTTGACGGTGCGGCAGAAGTCATCGAGAACCTGATCAGGAAAGACTGAAGATGACGGAAGAAGAAGCCGGTGAAAAAGCCGAAGCTTATTTCAGAAGCGGGTACAACTGTTCGCAGTCCGTGTTTCTTGTCTTTGCCCCGCAGCTGGGGCTTGCTGCAGACACGGCGGCAAAAGTGTCGCAGGCATTCGGCGGCGGAATATGCCGCCTGCGGGAAACCTGCGGCACGCTGAACGGCATGCTCATGGCACTCAGCCTGCTGCGCGGTTCTGCAGACGGCAGTGACAAAGCTGCAAAAGATGAGCTGTACCGGGAGGGGCAGCTGCTTGCTCAGCAGTTCCGCCGGGACAACGGCTCCATCATCTGCAGGGAACTGCTGGGGCTTGCCCCCGCCGGCGGTACCGGACGCATGCTGCGCGATTCCACTGTGGAAGGCGACGGCACCGCGCCCGTTTCCGAAGCCCGCACTGAAGCCTACTACAAAAAACGCCCCTGCCCGGAGCTGTGCCGGTATGCGGCGCGGCTCTTCCAGCGCTACCTGGACGGAAAGCTGTCCGCCGGGCCGGAACCTGCAGCGGCAGCAGATGGAGCTGCAGCCCAAAAAACCGGCAGCGGGGAAACAGCATGAAGCTTATCTGCGCCCCCATGGCAACGCTCAGCCACGAGGCTTTCCGCCGCGCCGTGGAACAGTTCGGCGGCTGCGACGAATATTTCACCGAGATGATAAATGCCCCTTCGCTGCTCAACATGGGGCCCTTCGAAAAATATTACCTGCTGAACGGCCCGGTGCCGGAAAAAATTGTCTGGCAGCTTACCGGCACCAAAGGAGATTCCCTTGCACAGGCCGCGGCTGTCGTTGCAGCAAAAGGCGGCAAAGGGATTGACATCAACATGGGCTGCTCCGCACCGCAGATTTACAAGACCAGCGCCGGGATTGCCTGGATGCTCAAGCCGCGGGAAGAAACGCAGGCTGCAGTCCGTGCCGTCAAGGCAGCGCTCACCCGGGCAGAACAGAGCGGCGGGCAGCACATGCGGCTCAGCGTAAAATGCAGGCTGGGCGCGGAAGATTTTACGGACGACGATTTCTTTGCATTCACGGACATGCTCGTTGCAGAAGGCGTGGAAACGCTCACCCTGCACCCGCGCACGATGAAGGAAAAATATCGCGGGCTTCCCCGTTACGAATATGTAGAAAAGCTCGCGCTCCGCTACGAAGGCAAAGTTCCGGTTTACCTGAACGGCGGCATCCACGACGTGCAGAGCGCCCGGCACGCGCTTTGTGCAGCACCGCACACCGCAGGGCTTATGGTGGCACGGGCCGCCGCGCAAAAGCCGTGGATTTTCGCCCAGCTCCGCGCAGACCTGCTGCAGGACAGCGCTGCGGCCCCGCAGGAAGCGCAGACCGTAGACTGCCGGCAGCTGGCGCTTGACTTCATCGACAACGTGCAGCGCTACCAGCCGCAGGAATTCTGGAAGACGCGGCTCCAGCGTTTCTTTGCCTATTACTGCCAGAATTTCTCGTTTGCGCACTACTTCCAGACCCAGATGCTCAACGCAAAAAGCCCGGAAGAAAGCCGGGAGCGCGTAAACGCCTACTTTGCCCAGGAACCCGCAGACCAGTTCCGCAGCTTCTGAACCGCCGCCCGTCCGCTGCTGCCCCACTCTTGAAACAAGCTCCATTTTACTATATCATAGAGCGCATTATGGAACAAAAGTTTCTTTCGCGCCAGCAGCTGGAATCATTTTCCACGCAGGATTTACTGGATCTTGCGGACGACTACGGCATAGACATCCCGCAGGATCTGAACAGGCGCTTTATCATCGAAGAAATCCTTGAATCCACGGAAGAGATGGAGCATGACCGCGACGCCGACAAAGACGTCACCTTCACCGAGGATACATTCCCGCTTGTGCAGGTGCTCCCCGCTTCATACAATGAGACAAGCATTCATGCAATACTGCAGAACCCTGCATGGGCATTCGTGTTCTGGGACATCCGCGCTGCAGAATATGAATCCCTGAAGGATAATCCGGACTTTGACCACCTGAGCCTGCATATCGTCTTCTTTGACACGGAACAGGCGGAAAAGCCGTCTGATTCCATAGACGTGCGCGTCTCGCTTGCAGAACGCGAACAGTACGTGCTGCTTTCATCAGACAAAAAATATTTTGCCATAGAGCTTGCATGCAGCATGGGCAGCGGGCGGACGGACATTCTGGCACACACCGGCCGCATACAGATTCCGGAAGAATGCAGCGCAGTCATGGACATGCAGCCCGGCAAAAAGGTGGAAGCCCCGGAACTGGTCATGCTTTCCGGCATTGAAAGCCTGCTGCGGAAGCAGTACCTGAACCACAGGCAGTCATTCAGTAAATAGAGTTCGCGAAAAAGTTTTCAGGATGCCTCGGGAAGGCTCCAAAAAGGAAGAGACGGAAATGGCACAGAAGGACATCATTTTTATCATCGTCGCCGAGCAGGCATACATACACAGCGCAGACAGTTCCCGGGATTTTTCCTACGGCAACGAGCAGCTTTTTACGGCAATTTCAGGCACGTACATCCCGCTGCTCAACCTTTTCTGCACGCTGGAGGCGGAGCACGTTCCCTTTAAGCTCGGCATGGTGATGGGCGCCCCGCTGTGCACGCTGCTTGCCGATGCACAGGTGCAGAAACAGTACGTCAGCTGGCTGGACAAGCGCATAGCGCTCGGCGAGCTTGAACTTGAGCGCGCAAAGGATGATCCCGACATGCTGGACAATGTGCGTTCCTGCCTGCGCAAGCTGCAGAAAGACAAGCTTGACTTTACCGAAACATACGGGCAGAACCTGCTGAAAAAGTTCCGCCACTTTGCCGACAAGGGCTATCTGGAATTCATCCCGACGGCAGCAACCTACGCCTACCTGCCCCATTACGCAGACATCAAGGAAGTGCTCAATGCGCAGGTTGAAACAGGACTGTACGCGCACCGCACGTTCTTCGGCGAAACCGGGGAAGGCTTTTTCCTGCCCTACATGGGCTGGGCAGACGGCTTTGAAAAACTGCTGCGTTCCTACGGCATAAACTACACGGTGCTCGACACCCGCGCGCTGCTCTTTTCCGGCAGCCCCTGCAGCACGGGGATTTTCACCCCGGTGCGCACAAACAATTCGCTGGTGCTCTTCGGCAGGGACAGCACCGTACCGGACGTTATCTCCGGGCCGGACGGCTTTATGCACCGGGCAGTGTACCGCAACCAGCAGCGCGATGCAGGCTACGACCTGCCGGACGGAGCGCTGGAAGATTTCCTCGGCACAAACAAGACAAGGCTGCAGACCCAGTTCAAGTACTGGAACAACGGCGGCAGCACCTACAGCCAGCAGGATGCGCAGGCACAGGCGGTGGCAGACGCCCTGTCTTTTTTCAGCACGCAGAAGGAAAAACTGGTACAGGCAGCAGCAGGGCTGGACGACTCGGATGCAGTGCTTGTCTGCACTATTCCGGCGGCGCTCCTGGGCAGCAGCTGGCACGAAGGAATCCTCTGGCTTGAACAGGTGATACGGGCAGCTGCCGCACAGCAGGACGTGGCGCTGGGGCTGTGCCGCGACAACCTGCAGAAGCAGTTCACCCTGCAGAAAATCGCCCCCTACCCCTGCAGCGCGGAGGGTACCGGCTACGCAGAAAACCTGCTGGACAGCTCAAATAACTGGATGATGCGCTACGTACGCAAGGCAAGCGAACGCATGACCGACCTGACGGAACGCTTTCCCTCAGAAAGCGGCATAAAGGCCCGCATGCTCAACCTGGGCGCCCGCGAAGTGCTCCTTGCTCAGTCCGGCGACTGGGCAAAAATGATACACGACGGGCAGCTGCCGGAATACGCAGAGCAGACCTTCAAGAAAAACATCCTGAATTTCACGGCAGTCTTTGATTCCCTTGCAAGCAACACGGTAAGCACCGAATGGCTGTGCAACATGGAAAAAGAGGACTGCATCTTCCCCTGGATGAACTACCGCGTGTTCAGCCGCAAAAAATAGCGCGTCAGCCCGTACCCGCCGTATTGCCCGCCGGGGAATTGAAGAATGCCGTACAATGTGCTATAATTCCCTGCGGAATGCCGGACAGCAGACTCCTGCCCGGCACAGACTCTATTACTATTCGAGGTAAACGGTATGAAGTACACTGCAGAAGTGGAACACATGTGTCCGCTTGCGAAGGGCGCTTATCACGGGCCGGCTCCGATTCCTGAGGAAGGAAAGTGGGTTCAGGCAAAAACACAGGAAGACATTTCCGGATTCACACACGGCATCGGCTGGTGCGCACCGCAGCAGGGCGCATGCAAGCTCACGCTGAACGTGAAGAATGGTGTTATTGAAGAATGCCTGGTCGAGACCATCGGCTGCTCCGGCATGACACACTCAGCGGCAATGGCATCAGAAATCCTCATCGGCAAGACCATCATTGAAGCAATGAACACGGACCTTGTCTGCGATGCAATCAACACGGCCATGCGCGAACTCTTCCTCCAGATTATCTACGGACGCACACAGTCTGCATACTCAGCAGACGGCCTGAAAGTCGGTGCTTCACTCGAAGACCTCGGAAAGAACCTCCGCTCACAGGTTGGCACCATGTTTGCAACCCGCAAGACCGGTCCCCGCTACCTTGAGATGACTGAAGGCTACGTGGAAAAGCTGGCGCTCGACAAGGACAACCAGGTTATCGGCTACAAGACAATCAACTTCGGCAAGCTGATGGACGCCCTCAAGGCCGGCACCGACCCGAAGGAAGCCATCGAAAAGGCACGCACGCAGTATGGCCGCGTTACTGAGGATCAGGGCGCAGTCAAGCTCATCGACCCGAGGAAGGAGTAGCCGCACGGCGGCAGCCCCACGGGCAGCATTGACAAGATTTATTCCAGACATTCCAAGAGGTATACAATGTCATTATTTGAAGATTTTGAAGGCCGCATTCCGCAGGTGAACAAGGCGCTCAAGGCTTATGGTTTCAGCGAGGGCGAAAAGGGGCTGAACGAAGCCCGTGACCTCTGCAAGTCAAAGGGCTTTGACCCGTACGAAATCTGCCAGAGCACACAGCAGATTTGTTTTGAAGACGCAAAGTGGGCATACGTGCTCGGTTCTGCAATCGCCCTCAAGAAGGGCGAAAAGGCCGGCAGCATGACCGGTTCCGACGCAGCAGCAGCAATCGGCGAAGGCCTGCAGGCATTCTGTCTGCCCGGTTCAGTTGCAGATGACCGCCTGGTCGGCATCGGCCACGGTAACCTGGGCGCACGCCTCCTTTCCGAGGAGACCCAGTGCTTCGCATTCCTTGCCGGCCACGAGTCATTCGCAGCGGCAGAAGGCGCAATCAAGATTGCAGCCAATGCAAACAAGGTCCGCAAGAACAAGCTCCGCGTCATCCTGAACGGTCTGGGAAAAGATGCAGCACAGATCATCAGCCGCATCAACGGCTTTACCTATGTGCAGACACAGTTTGACTACACCGGCACCCGCGACGCAGATCACCCGGATGCACAGCTCAAGGTTGTCAAGGAAGTGAAGTACGGCAACAATCCGGAACGTGCAGTCGTCAAGTGCTACGGTGCAGATGACGTGCGCGAAGGTGTCGCAATCATGTGGCACGAGGGCGTTGACGTTTCCATCACAGGCAACTCCACCAACCCCACCCGCTTCCAGCACCCTGTAGCAGGCACCTATAAGAAGGAGCGCCTGCTTGCCGGCAAGCAGTACTTCTCTGTGGCTTCCGGCGGCGGTACGGGACGCACCCTGCATCCGGATAACATGGCTGCAGGTCCTGCATCTTACGGCTTTACGGACACGCTCGGCCGCATGCACTCCGACGCACAGTTCGCCGGTTCCTCATCTGTCCCCGCACACGTGGAGATGATGGGCTTCATGGGCATGGGCAACAACCCCATGGTCGGCTGCACGGTCGCCTGCGCAGTCGCCGTAGCTGAAAGCTTCAAGAAATAAAAAATCCCTGCATCGTGCAGGGCTTTAGCAGAAGGGAGGCAGTCCTTGCGGGCTGCCTCTTTTTTTATCAGGCTTCCGGCGCATTGCCATGGCGCAGCTCGTCCACCATGATTTTTATGAGCAGCTGCACCGTCTTTGTTACCGCCTCGCGGGTTTTGGGGTTCAGCTGGGAAGCAGACTTTACCATCTTCACGGCGCTGTTGAACCAGTTTGCCGCAAGTTCCGAATTCGTTTTTGCCTCGGTATCCTTGAGCACCCCGAAAACAGTTTCGATGAACAGCTCCTTTTCTTCCTTGGAGAGGTCAGAAAACCATTCGTTCACCGTTTTGCCCACAAAGCGGCTCCGCTCCCCCAGCCCGCTGCATTCCTCAAAGCCGTTTGCACGTACAAACCAGCTGAAGGGGTCATGCTGCATGAGCATGTTCTTTTCCCCGCTGACCACGGTTGTAAAGTGTTCCGGGTGTGAAAAGAGCATGCCGACCACAGAGAGGCGGGGAACAAAGGTCTGCACCCTGTCTTCCACCGCACGGTAGCCTGCGCCGGCAAAAAAGGAATCGCTGAAACCGGGACCGTCGTTGTTGAACACGGAAAGCAGGCGGCGCTGCACGCCCTTTTCGGCGCAGGCGGCAGCAAAGAGCGCAAGGTTGCCGCCCTTTGAATGCCCGCCGGCGTACAGGGCGCCCTTCAGGTTCCTGGCGGCACCGGCAAGGTAGGCAGCGGCTGAACGCTGGGCAGGAACAGTGTCCTTGTAGCCAAGGTTAAAGTCCTCCTTCCAGCCGACGATAGTGTCATCAGTGCCGCGGTATGCAACAAAGGACCAGCGGGGGCGGCGAAGCTTTCCGCACACAAAAGTGACGGCGGCAAACTGCAGCTCTTCCACCTCGTCGGTCTGGGCAACATAGCCGCACATCAGCAGCGAGCCGAAACGCACGGATTTGCCCGCAGCCTTCAGCAGCTCCACCGTCTTAAAATTGATGAGTGCCCCCACATCGCTGCGGCGGGAACTGTCCTCGGCAGCAAAGAAACGGTCGGCGGCTTCCCGCACCGTTACCCCGGCGGAAAACCCATCACCAACAATACCGCCAAAATCAAGATAGCTCAACTGACAGAGAATAAGCGCGTCAACTTCGTTCAGGGGAACAAGCTCAAAATCAAGGTCCCCGCGCCATGTTATGTACTCCAGAATATCAGCCATGCCCAGTACCTCCTGCTACAGTGTAGCACAAAACTGCATTCCATGCTACAATAGATCTGTTCGGAAACTACGTTTCCGAACAGGAACCGAGTTCAAAATCGCTGAAGCAGCGCGATTTTGAACATCGCATTTCAAAGTAACCTGTTCTGAAACTGAAGTTTCCGAACAGGTTTAATGCAAGCACATCAGAGGGAACCATCGGGTTTCCGAACAGGCCAATTCAGGAGCAGGAACATGGAAATGCACAGCCTTGCACAGGAACTTTCCGGCAATGCATACCCCGGCAGGGGAATTGTCATCGGCACATCCGAGGACGGAAAATACGCCGTCAGCGCGTACTTCATCATGGGACGGAGCAGCAACAGCCGCAACCGCGTCTTTGTTACTGACGGCGAGGGCATCCGCACGCAGGCATTCGATCCGTCAAAACTGGAAGACCCCAGCCTTATCATCTATGCGCCGGTCCGCGTGCTCGGTGCAGACACCATCGTCACCAACGGCGACCAGACAGACACCATCTACGACGGCATCAAGAGCGGGCTGACTTTTGAGCAGTCGCTGAGAAGCAGGGAATTCGAGCCGGATGCACCGAACTACACGCCCCGCATTTCCGGCATCATGCACGTGGAAAACGGCGCATTCAGCTTTATGATGTCCATCCTCAAAAGCGATGAAGGCTGCGCAGAGCGCTGCACCCGCTGCACGTTCAGCTACGAAGGCTGCAAGGCCGGTACCGGCAGGTTCATCCATACCTACATGGGCGACGGAAATCCCCTGCCCAGCTACGAAGGAGAACCAACGCTGGTTGACATCCGCGGCGGCATAGACGATTTTACCGCCCTTGTCTGGGACAAGCTGAATGCCGACAACAAGGTTTCGCTGTTCGTCCGCTACATCGACATAGCCACCGGCGCCTGCGAAACAAGGATTGTAAACAAAAACAAGTAGCGTTTTTCGGAACGCAGGCAGCGCGCATACAACTTTAGTTCTATGCAAAGCCTTGAATTTCCGGGGAAAAAAGCTGCCAGACACTTTCTTAAAATCAAAAAAAGTATACAATAGAAAAAGCGGTACGCAATGGAAGCAAAGGAGCCTTTCCGTCACAGGACGGAAGGGCTCCTTTTTTTTTGCTGCAAGGAGGTGAATGCATGCTTACAGAATCAGAGTTGAAGACAATCAGCGGCATCCTGCACGAAGTAAAACACATAGAAAACCTGCTCTTCGATTTGATTGACGGCAATGAAATCCAGCTTACAAACGATTCCTGCATCCGTAATGCCGCGGCATCATTTTCACTTTCCGAGCGGGAAGCAGACGTCCTCAGGCTGATTGCCGACGGGCGCTCAAACAGCGAAATCAGCGAGCAGATACAGGTGAGCGTCTCTACGGTAAAAAAACACGTGTACAACATTTTCAACAAGGCCGGCGTAAATTCGCGCACCCAGCTGCTGAACATGGTGTACAGTCTGGGAAAATAAGCGGCTAGGTATTAATATCGCGGATTATCTTAAACACCGCCGCATTCTGGTAAATCAGAATCTCATTATGGGCAAAGGCAACAATGCCGTTTTCCTCCGAGCGGATTTCCTGCAGCACGGCGGCAGTATACGGGTCGGTGATTGCAGCAAGAAGCTGATTTTTCCTGACTTTTTCGCCGGCTGCAACAAAACATTCAAAAAAGCCTGCACATTCAGAGCGTACATTCACAAAGTCCCTGCTTTCAACCACGCGGGAAATATAGCCTTCGTAGCCTTTGTAATCAATGATGCCCTGCTTGGAAAGAAAATTAAGAATCGCATCCACGGCACTGTCAGCACTTTTCCGGTCAATGGCACTGGTGCTTGTGGTATAGATTGAAAAGGCATTGGTTTCCCATATCTGCCAGTTGTAATTGAGTGTTGCCGTGTCAAAGGGCCGCGGATTATGCAGGACAACATAGGGCATGCCGAATTGTTTTGCAAGCTCTGTATTTTCCCGCCCGGTTTTCATCATCCGTACCTGGGGCACAAAGTTTCCGCTCATATAAAAAGAAGCAAACTGAATTCCAAATGCATAATCTTTCACCGTCCGGAAAATACCGTCGGCAATCCGCTGCGTGGTTTCCCCCAGGCTGTAACCGGGAAACATTCTGTTTATGTCAGTATTGTCGATTGTCCAGAAGCGTTTTTTCACATTCACAGAATAGGGATTCGCGCAGGGAATCACAAGGATTTCCTTGCCGTCCGCAATCTTGCCTTTTTCCTCAAGAGCCTTGAGTCTTCCAATAAGATGTGAACAGGAAAAAATCTGCTGGTACTCGTTTCCGCGCATTGAACCGATAACGCAGACCGATTTTTCAGCAGCAGCACCATCCTTGCCGCCGCCGAATTTAAATCCCCTGATTCTGAAGTCATCCCGGTACAGGCCTTTTATTTCGTATAAGATTTCCTCTTTCACAGTCACACCTCTTTTAAGAGACGGCCCATAAGCGAACCTTCCTCTACAATCGGATACTCGCGGATAGTAAACAGCCAGCCGTCTTCATGGGCGGTAATCCGGGCAAGGACTTCCCCGGAAAGCGGCTGAATTATTTTTCCGATTGTTTCACCCTTCTTTACCATGCTTCCGTGATTTTTCTCTTTTATGAAGATGCCCGAACAGGGAGCATTCAGATAGCAGACATCGTTGCCGCTTTCATCATTGCTGACCACCGGCCGTTTTGGGGCTTTCACTTCACCCTGCCAGATTCCAAGTTCTTTCATCAGGGAAAAAATGCCGTCAACCAGCTGGTTCCCATATTCGGGACTTATCCGCATGCCAACGCCCATTTCCACAACAAGCGTCCTGACGCCGCGGGAGTTAAGCGAATACGCAAGCGTCGATTCCAGAACAGTGCTTGCCCCGTGCACCCAGATAAAATCCACATTTGACTTGAGCGCATAGGGCAGCAGCATGTCCTTATGCAGCTCGTTGATTCTGATCTGCGGAATCTCGGTAAGAAAGATATTGCTTGCGTGGATATCAAGGCAGAGCGAAGTGCCCGTCAGGTCACTTATAATCTGGGAAGCAATATATTCATTCATGTCGCCATTATCGTTGCCGGGGAACAGCCTGTTCATGTCAAGGTCGAATGCAGGAATGCCGCGGGAAATATTGTCAATCCCAAACGGATTCATGGCAGGATAGATATCTACCAGTCCAGAAAGAAAGCAGGAATTTTCTTTTATCCTGCGGGAAAGCTCGTAGCACACAAACTGGCCTTCAAGTTCATCGCCGTGAATTCCGGTTACGATGGAAATTCTTTTTCCTGCCTGTTCAAGTTCACTTTCATCCATGCCGTCAGGGAAAAGCCTGTGTTTCTGAATCTTCAGTTCTTCGTCCACGGGGAGCTGCACCTGTGCAAGCGTAACAATCTTTTCTTTCATTTTTCTGCTTCCTCCACACAGACATGCACTTCCTGCTTCTGGCTTCCGCCGCCGGTGAACACACCCTGATTTATCGAACAGTCCTGTGCATCCCGGCCGCGGGAAATGACAATATAGGTGTCATCAACCCGGCGGTTGTGCGTCGGGTCAAGGGAAAGCCATTTTCCGTCTTCAAAAACTTCGACCCACGCATGGGTTGCACCTTCGCCAATCATCATGCCCGCAACATACTTGCACGGTATTCTGTTTTTCCGGCACAGGGCAAGCAGGATGTGTGCATAATCCTGGCAGACTCCCTGGCAGAGGCGGAAAGCTTCTTCGGCGGTGGTAAAAACACCGGTAACGCCCTGCACATAGGTGAACGTGCGGGACAAGTGCTCCATGAAAAATTCCGCCCTGGCAAAATTTGAGTTTCCGGGCATACACGGATCTTCCATGAGTTTTTCATAAAACGCACTGAGTGCGCCCCCGCACTGCGTAAGCTTTGTGGGATACTTGAAGACAGCTTCCATTCCGTCATTCAGAGCAAGGGGATTTACGCCTGAAACTTCTGCAACGCCGCTTGTTTCCACGGCAAAATAATTGTGCGGAAGCAGGGCCTTTCCGTACACGCAGCGGTTCGAGAAAGAATCGGTCTGATTGCAGATGAAATAGTTCGGGTAGATCTGCACCTTTTCGCAGCAGATTTTCTGCCAGCCGTCACTGGACGGAAAACACCGGAGCGTAAAATGATGGTCGTTTGCCGGAAGCTCAAACAGCATCTGCATTTTGTAGTAATATCTCAGTCTTCTCATGGTCGTGCAGAATTCTCAGGACAGCCTGCCTCCCAAACCTGCGCGAATACCTTACAAGCCTGCCGCCATCGAAAGATGCTGCCTGCCGTTCAGGACAAGCGATTCAATATCTTCGATGATCAGCTTGTAGTCAAGTTCATCTGCATCCACCAGCCAGTTCAGGTGCAGCAGTTTCTGCGCATCGTAGTTCAAACCGGTCCGCGTAATCCTGATATTGAGCCGTTTTATTTCACGCCGGATTTCCTCTGTGTTCATCTTGACCCGCGCATAGTTGTCAATCCGCTCAATCCGCTTGCCAAGCTTGATGATGCTCCGCACGTTTGATTCGTCCACACTGTCGTCAACCATTCCCCAGAACGCAACGATGTTGTCTGTTACGCGCTGCAGGGCAAGAATCGGAGCTTCGCTCTGCCGGGCCTTGTTCATCGCGTAAACGGCAAGCTGAATGTAGCAGAGTGTTTCGCTCCCGATTTCTTCGCGGAGCATGATTGCATTGTCGTACGCCCTCATCAAATTCGAATATATTGAATTCGGATCTTCCTCAGAGAAGCAGTAGCGTTCCGCAAAATCTTCCTTTGAAGTATAGATATTCGGGATTTCCTGATTCTTGCAGAATTCCCCGTATTCATAATTCTTTGAGTCAATCATCGAATCAAACTGGTTCGAAAAAAACTTTATCGTAGAATAGACCCGCTCGCTGTAGCGGCCAAGCCAAAAAAGCCTGTCGCTGTTTTCCCAAGAAAGAACTTTCATAAAACCTCCCGTAAAACTGTATGCACTATCCGCGCAAGGGTGCGGAGTGTTTCTTCACTCAGGCCTTGACCCACGTATCCTTAAAGCCGCCGCCCTGCGACGAGTTCACAATAAACGAATCGGGATTGCGCGAAAATCGTGTCAGGCCGCTTTTCCAGACCATCGGTTCGTCTGCCATAAGCACAAACGCACGCAAATCTGCTTTCCGCGGAACAAAGGCGCCGTTCTCATAGATATCGATGTCAAGAAAATCTATTACCTCCTGCGCAATAAAGCGCCGGGGATTTTCTTTCAGCAGGGAAATAAAATCTTCCTTCTCTGTCCTGCTCATTTTGTTTCCGAAGACAACCCCATAGCCGCCGGCCTCGGCAACATCTTTGAGCACAAGTTTGTCAAAATTATCCAGAACATAGCGCATGTCGTCTGCATAGAACGGCAGATAGGTCGGCGCATTCTGCAAAACAGCATCTTCGCCCAGATAGTATTTGATCATCTTCGGTACAAAATAGTAGATGCCCTTGTCATCGGCCACGCCATTTCCCGGCGCATTGATGAGCGCAACATTTCCCTTGCGGTAAATATCATAAATGTGAGGAATACCAATCACCGAGTCATCACGGAAATTCATGGGGTCAAGGAAATCATCTGAAATTCTGCGGTATACCGCCCCTACTCTTTCTTTCTTCCCCGAATAATCAATGAAATAAAGATTGTCATTTTCTACGGTAAGTTCGCTGCCGGTTGCAAGATGGGCATTGGTCTGCTCTGCAAAGTACGAATGTTCAAAATAGGCCGCATTGTAGCGGCCGGGAGAAAGAATGACGGTGTGCCCGCCAGTGTTAACGTAGTCCATCGTTTTTCTGAGGAGCTTTGCATAGTTGCGGTTCTCTTCGATGTGATTCTGTTCAAAAAGCGAAGGAAAACTTTTGCGGCACAGGTCGCGGGCAATCATCGGGTACGAGGCACCAGACGGAATTCTAAGATTGTCTTCAAGGATATACCAGTTCCGGTCCTTTCCCTGCACAAGATCAATTCCAGAGATATGCGCATAGATTCCTTTCGGAGGAGGGACTCCTTCGCACTGTGCAAGATAGCCGCCGCCCGCATAGATGAATTCCTCTGGAATAATTCCGTCCTTTACAATCTGCTTCTTTGCATAAATATCCTTGATGAATTCATTCAGGGCCTTGACCCGCTGCTTCAGGCCGCGTTCCAGAAAATCAAATTCATCCTTCTCTATCACGCGGGGAATCATGTCGAACGGGAAAAGCTGTTCTTTGAAGGTGTTGTTTTTGTAAATTCCGAATTTAACGCCGTAACGGGCAAGAAGCTCATTTACAGAATCAGAATGAGCACAAAATTGTCTGATATTCGTCATTTGCATACGCGCACCTCCTCAGTACAGCTTAGATAATAAAACGTTTCTTTGCAGCTTCGTAAATCAATTCCACCGCATCATCCACGGAAAACATATTCATGTCTATCATAAGGTTTCTTCCATGCCGGTCGCCCCGGTTTTTGCCGGTGACAAACTTGTAGTAGTCATGGCGCTTCCGGTCGATTTTTTTCAGCAGTTTTCTTGCATCAAGCGCTTCCAGATTGTAAGTGCTGGACACGTGGGCAATTCTGGCTTCTTCCGGAGCATACAGGAACACATTGAGCGTAAAATCGAATTCCGAAAGGAAGTAATCCGCACAGCGGCCGAACATTACGCAGCTTTCAGTGTTCGCAATTCTGCGGATTACAAAGGCCTGCGCTTCAACTGCCTGCTGGGAATAAAATGCAGCACTTGCACCGTAGCCGAATTCTTCTATATAATGCCTGAGTCTTTCTGCTTCAGATTCCTTTCTGTCTGGATTCGAGACAGAGCTTTCATCAATGCGGGCAAGGGTCGCAGCCATGGAAGCAAGTTCCTTGTCATAAAATTTCACGCCAAGCTTTGCGGCAAGCCGTCTTCCGACTTCCTTTGCATTGCAACCGAATTCCCTTCCTATTGTTATGACAAATCTTTTCATGATTCCCCCTGAGAATTAACGGATTTCCTGAATTGCCCGCTTTGAAACAAACAGCAGGAATGAGTTCACTCCGAAGTATATGAATGCAATGACTGCATAGAGTGCGATGATATATGATGACTTTACAAATTTTCCCATCACAATCTGCCCGGAATACATCAGCTCGTGAACGGCAATCACCGCACAAAGCGACGTATCCTTTATGATTGTGATGAACTGTCCCATGAGCGGCTTGCGGATTTTCCTGACCGTCTGCGGAATCACAACATGGACAAGTGTTCCTGCAAAGCTGAAGCCCTGCGAATACGCAGCTTCCCACTGCCCCTTCGGAATGGAAATCATTCCGCCGCGGAGAATTTCTGCAATCAGCGCGCAGTTAAGGAAACTCAGCGCGGCGACGGCACTTGCAAGCGGAGGCAGCGGAAGCATAAAGCGGAAACCGATAATCACAAGCATCAGCGGGAGGTTCCGTGCAATGTCAATGTACACCGCTGCGATTCTTGCCGCTATTCCTTTCTGAAGGAATTTCGCCACGCCCAGCACAGAGCCGACAAGGAAACTCACGATAATCGTAAAGACGGCAATCAGCAGCGTAACGCCCAGGCCTTTAAGAAGGAACAGTGCCGTTGTTAAAGAAAAGAATTCGTTCATCCCCGTGCCGCCTTTTTTTCAAGATGTTCCGCCAGCTTTGAAAGCGGAAGACACATAATCAGATACAGGGCTGCCGAAAAAATAAATGCCTGCGTGTAGCATCCATAGTCAGAAGCCCAGCCGTCTGCCCGGTACATAAGCTCGCCCGCAGTCACAACAGTGAGCGTGGCAGAATTCTTTATCATGTTCACGCACTGGTTTGTCATCGGAGGAATCGCAATCCTGACTGCCTGCGGAAGCACGATGAAGAAAAGCGACTGCAGGTAGCTCATTCCCTGGCTCAGGGCTGCCTCCGACTGCCCTTTTGGAATTGCCTTTATCGACGCCTCAACAACGCTCGCCCCAAACGCGCCTGTATACAGCGAAAGCCCTAGGCAGCCGCATGCAAAGGGGCTCAGAACAATCCCAACCCGCGGGAGCACATTGTACATGAACAGCAGCTGGACAAGGAGCGGTGTGTTCTGAAAAAAAGTAACATAGGCCGTGCACAGCCCCTTGGTTTTCCCGGCCTGCGTGCAGCAGAGAATTCCCACAAGAAAACTGATGAGAAGCGTAAAAAACAGGCTGACCAGAGAAATCAGCACCGTAATCAGGAAGCCCTGCGCAAAGACCTGCCAGTCAGAAAAGAGCAGGGCCCATCTGCTGAAATTGAACATACCGTCCCCCGCCGGGGCTGCATGTTTCCGGCAGCCCCATAGTTTATGTAAAGCCCCGGAAGTCAAAAGACTTCCGGAGCCGGCCCATCAGCCATGCCGGAAACCCAAAGGTTTCCGGGCAGCGTTATTTATCAAGATTAAACTGTGCCTTGATCTTTGCCATCTCGCCGCTTCTTTCCAGCTCGGCAATTGTTTCATCGATCAGGGCAAGGAGAGCCTTGTTGCCCTTCTTGACAGCAATGCCGTACTGCTGCGGAGCATAGCGCTCAGGCAGGAGCATCACGGAATCTTCCATGTAACCTGCAAGGATTGAAGAGTCCACGCCGAATGCATCAACACGTCCAGAATCAAGTGCGGTTTTGATTTCAGGATACGAAGCATAGCTGTTGAACTTGACCGTAATGCCGGCTTCCTTTGCTGCCGCCTCAAAAATCTTCTGGCTTGTCGCGGCCTGTGACACGCCGATTGTCTTTCCGTCCAAATCTTTGAAAGACTTGATTGACGAAGACTTTTTCACCATCAGTGCAACAGGGTCTTCCATATAAATGGTAGAAAAATCCCACAGCTTCCGGCGTTCGTCAGTAACGGTAAAGGTTGCTGCAACCATGTCAATTTCGCCCGTGTCAACGAGCGGGCCGCGGGTCTTTGCCGTAACGCCGGTAAAGCGCACACTTTCCTTCCCGAAAATCTTTTTTGAAACAGCCTTTGCAATTTCGATTTCAAGTCCCTCGTGCTTTCCGGTTGCAGGATTCAGGTAACCGTATCCGGGAACATCTTCCTTGCACCCGACCTTAAGGACACCAGCCTTCTTGATTTTGTCAATCTCTGTCTTTTTGGGTTTCGCAGATAAAGCAGAAACACCAGCAAGAACCATAATGCCAGCCAGAATCATTTTCACGATAGTCTTTTTCATACATGCCTCCAAAGTATATTCTGCCCCAAACTAAATCCGGGACTATTTCAGATACCGGGCCTGCCCGGTCTGACGTTTACAAACCAGCGTCTAATCAGACTTCAGAATCTTGCTGAAGAACTGCTTTGTCCGTTCATTTTTCGGATGCTCAATCACGGCATCCGGCGTATCGTCCTCGATGATATGACCGCCTTCAAGAAACAGGAGCCTGTCCGCAATGTGCCGGGCAAATCCCATTTCGTGGGTAACAAATACCATGGTGATATTCTCCTTTGCAACATCCTCCATGATGCTGAGGACTTCGCTTATCATCTCCGGGTCAAGCGCACTCGTCGGCTCATCAAATAAAATTACTTTGGGCCGCATGGTAAGTGCGCGGGCAATCGCAACGCGCTGCTGCTGGCCGCCGGAAAGCTGACTCGGATACGAATCCTTTTTTGCCGCAAGCCCGACTTTTCCCAGGTTTTCCATTGCACGGGCAACGGCACTTTCCTTTGCTTCGTGGCGCAGCAGCACCGGTGCAAAGGTAAGGTTTTCCAGCACGGTTTTGTGGGCATACAGGTTGAATCCCTGGAACACCATGCCGATTTCCTGCCGGGCCTTGTACAGGACTTTGCTTTTCTGATTCGTAAGCTCCTGCCCGCCAACGGTAACGGTGCCCGCACAAGGTTTTTCAAACAGGTTCATGCAGCGGAGCAGCGTGCTCTTTCCTGCACCGCTCGGGCCGATGATGACAGTCTTGCTGCCTTCTGCAATCTGGAGCGAAATGTCATCAAGAACCGTCAGCTCACCATACTTCATTGTGATGTGCTGCATATCAATCATTGCTTTCTGTCCAGACATACAAAAAACCTCCAGAAACAAAAAAAGAGGCCAGAAAATGCATACGCAGTTTCTGACCTCTTTGTCATCGCTGGTCTTAGGGTAATTGTCTGAGCAAAAATGGTCAATAGCTTTTTTGAAAAAAAACGGACGGCCAATACAACTTTAGTAGTAGGAGCCGGTACCGGAGAGCAGTGCAGGTGTTCCCTGTACATGCGCTGAGTGCCGCACGAAGCAGCCGTGGCCAGACGTAAAAAATTTCTAGTAAGCTGCTTGACAAATGAAGAAGGCTGCGCTAGAATAATTGTAATGATTACAAATATGTAATCATTATGACTACCACAGCGGTGGCATATATCAATGTGTAAGGAAGCGCAGTATGAAGAAATGGGTTTGCAAAGTGTGCGGCTATGTCCACACTGGTGACAACGCACCGGCAGAATGTCCGCAGTGCCATGCAAAGAATCCCTTCACGGAGCAGAAGGAAGAAGCATCTGGTTTTGCCTGTGAGCATACGGTTGGTTCTGCAAAGGGACTGGACGCAGAAGTCGTGCAGGGACTCAAGGACAACTTTGCCGGAGAATGCAGTGAAGTCGGCATGTACCTTGCCATGTCGCGGCAGGCAGACCGTGAAGGTTACCCTGAGGTGGCAGAAGCATTCAAGCGTTATGCCTTTGAAGAGGCAGACCATGCAGCCCGCTTCGCCGAGCTGCTGGGGGACGTGCTCACGGATTCAACCAAGAAGAATCTTGAGATGCGTGCCGCAGCGGAAGCCGGTGCCTGCGAAGGCAAACTGAACCTGGCAAAACGCGCCAAGGAACTGGGTTACGATGCAGTCCATGACACTGTTCATGAGATGGCAAAAGACGAAGCCCGCCATGGTGCAGGATTCAAGGGGCTGCTCAGCCGTTATTTTGGTAAATAACGCGCAGACAGCATATACCATACAAGCCGGCAGCACGGTTAATTCACCAATGACTGAATTAAATGACCTCCGTGCCGCCGGTTCTTTTTTGGGGCAGACAGGAACATGGAACAGGACACAAGCTATCTGCAGGAACTGGAGGCAAAAGGCATCCGGCCGTCCCAGCAGCGGCTGGCAATCTACACATACGTAAAGACTCACCGGACACATCCCACCGTGGATTCTGTGTACACCGCGCTCAGCCCGGAGTATCCCACGCTTTCCAAGACAACCGTCTACAACACCCTGCACCTCTTCTGCGAAAAGGGGCTCATCCAGAAAGTCTGCATAGAAGATGAAGAAATACGCTACGATGCGGAACTAAAGGAACATATACACTTTAAGTGTTCAGTCTGCGGAGAAATTTTTGACATCTTTAACGAAAAGACAGCAGCGCTGTTCAAGAACTGCAGGAATCTGCTGCCAAAGGCATTCATCCCCGCACGGCAGGAAATAACATTCTGGGGAATCTGCCCGCAGTGCCAGGCAAAGGACGATACTGAGCGCTAGCCCAAGGTATCCTTCAGCACGGCAAGCACCCGGTGGAAGGCAGAGTTTTCCTTCTTCAGCTCGCGGGATCCTCTGGTGATGTTGCAGAGGGACATATTGTACTTGCGGGCAATTTCGCGCTGCGTGGTACCTGCATCAAGCTCCTTGACCAGATGCCAGCGGTTTGCAAAGTCCTTCAGCTCCGCCTGGGTAAACAGGCAGCCGAAAAAATCATATATCAGGCTTTCATCATTAATGTGGGCAAGCAGCATGCAGATTTCCTGGATTGCATCCACATTTTCTTCATTTTCAAGCGAGACAGTATTTTTCTTCTGCATTTCCGCCCCCAAACAGAATCTTTACTTTACATGCACAAGCGGCAACCCTTGCAGTATAGCGGTTTTCCGGGCAAAAGTAAAGGCACTGCATCCTTGCTTGACCAAATCAAAGGAAAATGCTATTACTGTGCACAACAAAGAGGTTGCCCCGGAAATTAATTCCGGGGGCCTCTTTTTTTTATTTTAAAGGCTGCATCAGTTTCATGAAATAAACCTGTTCGGAAACTTCAGTTTCAGAACAGGTTACACTAGAATGCGATGTTTAAAATCGCGCTATTTGAGCGATTTTAAAC
>CADCQA010000002.1 GCA_902803415.1 uncultured Spirochaetaceae bacterium
ACTTCTGACGGGCAGCAACCGCCTTTTTAACGCCGTCGGCAAAGAGCTGGTTCTGGTCGCTCCGCTGGGGAACAGAGAACTCCGGCGCTCCATCTTTGTCGGAAGTGCGGTACACCTCTGACGGATCGGAAGTGTTCGCCGGGCTGGCTGCATTGTTCACCCACCAGTCAAGCACGGACATAATGCACAGCGTATACTTTATCAGGTTTGCATTCGTCGCGGCAGTCGTTTCGTTATCGCGCTTTGCTCCCAGCAGCACGTCAAGGCGGCGGGAAACCGTATTCGGAATGTCAAAGACGTAGCGGTCCCACGGATTCACCACGCCCAGCACCGTCTTTTTGCCCGCCTGGTTTTCGTCAATGCGCCGCGCCAGCACCGTAAATGCCGAGCGCACATAATCCGTGCGGGCGCACAGCGGCCGGTACTTGCTGTCGTTTATAGGCTTTGCAAGAATAGGCGCGCTGAACTTAAAGTTCGGCAGGAAGTAGTACTTTGTGCGCCACAAAATATTGTTCAGCGATTCCTTGCCGTACTGGGTGTTCGCATAATCCTTCTGCAGGTAAACTGCATTGACGAATTCGCGCAGGTAATCCCCGTACTTCTTGTTGAACAGGTCTTCGCCGTAGAAGTTCCAGTCATTGATGACGTCGGTAATGTTGTCCGGCATTGCGCCCAAAACCTCGTCGGCCTTAAAGTTGAACTGGATGTTGCGGCAGCCGTGGAAAAGGTCGTCAATTATCTTGAGCAGAACAACCGTTACCTGCAGGCCGTTCTTTGGACTCAGCATATTAAAGCCGTCGTCGAACTTGTACAGCGGCTGGAAGTACGGGAACATATCGGGGTACTTGTCCAGCTGCGAGAATCCGGCCTGCGGGAAAAGCTGTTCCAGAATCTTCAGGCCCGCATCCACGATTTCGTCCTTCTGCCCGGCGATATGGCGCTGCTCTTCCTTTTTCTTCTCTGCTTCACCGGCGGCCTTTTCTTCCTCGGCAGCTTCGGCTTCCGGCTTCTTCTCCGGAACAAGGATATCGAATTTTGAAAGGCCTACAAACTGAAGAATCTGGGCAACCTGCGAGGTAAAAAAGCGCGGGAACTCAGCATATTCGGTGCCGCACATACGCATCAAAAGCGGATACATACCCTTGACAATCTGGTCATACACGTAGAGCCATTCGGTTATCGCCTGCTTTGCAAGTTCCTGCATCTTTTCCGGGTTCACCTTGGGGTACTGCGTCATGTCCGTGAAAATTTCCTTGATGAGCGCCGGAATCTTCTTCTCGCCGATATAGTAAATGGTCAGCACCTCGTGGTAGACGGCGCAGACAAAGGGAGTAAGCATGGACACCGTAAGGTCGCCGGCCTGCTCCTGCAGCGCATCCGCCATGATTTTAAGGTCGTGCATCGTCCACTTGCCCACCGTGCGCAGGAACTTGAACTTAAGCTCGGTGTCCGTGGCAATCCGTGCCTTGTAGGTATCGGGCGAAATCTGGATAAAGGTCTTGATGGTGCTGATAAACGCCTGCAGGTGATCCAGATAAGTCTTTATAGAATACTCGCCGAATTCACGCGAAAGCCGCCTGCGGTTCTTTGAGGACATGCGGAAAAAGATGTTGAACATGCCGTAGTTCGGCTTTATGCCGTATTCCGGAGACATCATCAGCTCGTCGATAAGCTTCAGGTCGCGCGAACTCATCGGGGGCAGATCATCGTCGTCGGACTTCTTGAGCTTGGGCGTGCTGCTGCTTACCAGCTGGTTCGTGGGCGTACCCGGCTTTGCAATGTTCATGGAAGAAAGCGCGGCACTCTGGGAAGACACCTCGGATGCCGACACCCCCGAAGAACGGATAACACGCCGGGAAGGCGACTTGTGGGGCATTTTTGCCGGCTCAACAGGGACAGAACGCTCCGGCAGGATTTCTCCGCCCAGTTTCTGCTGCATCATGCGGGCTTCCGCATCATCTATCGGACCAATGTTTTTGCGGGTCTGATCCAGGGTCCCCGGTGCAAAAGAACGATTCTTGTCTTCCATATATTCTTCCTCGCAATCTCTCTATTATAACCGAATAAGATACTTCTTTGAAAGCCCCTTCAGCGAATGGAACGATATTTTTTGTCCGTCCGCCGTCATGAGCGTGCCTTCGAACGTTCCGTAAATGGTATGGTACTCAGCGCGCAGCACAAAGGCGCTGATAACGTGGGGGCTGTCCGAAACAGGCGTAAAGGTCAGGTCAACCATGTTTTCTGTGTCCTGAATAATCCATTTGTTCGTTATTCCGTACGGATGCGTAATGACCACCGGCGGAAGAGGCGTCGCTTTCCCCCCATAAAACAGGACGTTTCCGTTGAAATTCTCCTTTTCCACCGCTTCCTGCGAACCGGCGCTGATGCGGAATGAAATCTGAGTACCGTCTATAACCCCCAGCCCGGTGACGAATTCCCCGTGCGAGCGGAATTTCATGTAGGTGCGGTTGATGTCAAGGAAGGCAGAGCCTTCGGTGTCCGGCATAGTGCGCTTGGGCAGGTGCCGGGGGGCAATGGTCACCGCGCCGTGGAGCGGCAGCGACGCATAGTAATTTGCTGCACAGCGCCGGAACGTGGGCGACGGCAGCACCGAAGTAAGTTCCCCGAATTCCGGCGCAGAAAATTTTGCCAGCAGCGCCGCATTTGCGCCGGGCCGCACGCTGTTGCCATGAAGATTAAAAATGACTGAAAGTTTATCGTGCTTGCGGTCCCAGCCGATGCGGATATAGCGGAAACGGTTGTAGGAAGTTGCCATTGCGGTGTCCAGCCGGTGCGGCACAAAGCGTTTGCGCGGCCCCATCAGCGAGCGGTACACAAAACGCTGCTTGGTCACCGTATTCCAGAAACTTGCCTCCGCAAAACCAAAAATCTTGGCATCAAAAAAATCAATGCAGCCCGTATAATCACCGATGGAGAAAAAAAAGGAAAGCCTGCTCTTTATGCGGAGATTCGATATGACTGTCGGGAGCGGAACGGACGTGGCGTACGGGCGTTCTATGCCACGGATATCCAGCCGCTGCGGATGCCCGGCAAAAGTCCCGAACACGGATTTTCCGTGCGAAACCAATGCAGGCGGGCACTCTTTTATCTCTCTTGTATACAAAACGACCTCTGTGTTTCCGAACAGCGCTATTTTCGGGCAGCACCTTGCAGACAAAATCCCAAAACTGCCGCTTTTCCTCTATTATCGAATATTATACCGGAATTCTTAATCATGTAAAGGGCACCACAAAGACGCAGGTTTTCAGGGTGTTTTAAAGAGA
>CADCQA010000003.1 GCA_902803415.1 uncultured Spirochaetaceae bacterium
CCATTTCTAGTAGTATTATTTCCACTGGAAGCCCCAGAGCTGCCGGAACCACCGGATGAGCCGCCGCCCTCGTCTATTGGCCCGCCGTGGCTGTTCACGGCATTCGCGCAGGACGCAAACAAGAGGGCGACGGAAAGCATCGCCGTGCACAGCAGTACAAAAACGGCAGAAGCAGCATGCAGCTGTATTCCCGCCCTGCTGCGGGATACTGAACGGGTAGAGAAAACGGACTTCAGATGCATACCAAACTCCTCTGGGGGAAAAAGGACACTGCCCCTTATTTTGAGTACATCTCTCAGTATATAGGTACTTTACAGAATATGCAAGTTCTAACTTGGCATTTACACCGTTACACTTTTTGCACCAGGGCATGCTTTACGTAAAAGGCATCGGCAACATCAATGCAGAAAAGGAAGGCAAGCACGCAGTGCAGGACGGCACGCTTTACGGAGATTTCCCCGCGGCGGCACTTTGCAACGAGGGCAAAGGTCATCAGCAGCCCGGAAAGGGCTATTGTCCAGCAGTCGATGCAAAAGCACATCAGCGTTATCAGAAAGCCCAGCGGAAGCATGACGACACTAAAACCGATGACAAACAAGCACAGGTATGCCGGTATGTGCAGCAGCTTTACGGCAAGCACCCGCCCCGCAAGTTCCGGCCCGGCACGGCCGCCCGCGGTACCGGTACAGGAGTCTTTTCCAGCCCGTATCAGGCAGCGCGCCACCAGAAAAAGCCCTGCTGCATTCAGCGCCACGGCAAGCACCACAACGGCGCATCCCGCCGCTGCGGGCAGCGTTCCCACATGCCCGGAACGCAAAAACAGGAAAAGGTCAAGCAGCAGCATGTACGGGAACAGCACCAGCGGCACATAGTGTTTCATCATCTTACTCCTTGGGTTTCCCCGGCTTTGCTGCGCTCACACGGGGGCGGCAGCAGGCGAAGTTTCCGGCAGCCATGCATCGACCGTGCGCTGCATGTGCTCCGGCAGGGGAATGGAAAAGGTACGGGGGGAGTCGTCCAGCGGAACCGTCAGGCGGACGGCGGCAAGCTGCAGCCGTTTTATCCCCAGACGGCGGATTTTTTTGTTCAGGCGGAAGTCCCCGTGCTGGTCGTCGGCAGCAAGCGGCGCCCCCGCCCCTGCCAGCTGAATGCGTATCTGGTGCATGCGGCCGGTGCCGAGCGTAATCCGCACCAGGCTCAGCGTCACCGAATCCGCCCCGGCAACAGCGCCATTACCGCCGGCAACAGCGCCATTACCGCCGGCAGCAGAACCGGCGGGTACAGCAGCAGTGCCGGACGCTGTCTGCGCTGCGGGACTCCCCTGCCCTGCAGGCGGCGGCAGCGGAACCACGGCACTCCGCTCCACGGAAAAATGCAGCTCGGCGGACTGCTCCCTGCCGTGGGCGTTCACGGAGCCGCGCAGCGTTCCCCGGAGCCGCGGCTTTCCTCCGGCGCAGGGAATGCCCAGGCAGACCGCACAGTATTCCTTGCGCACCTGCCCGCCCGCAAGCAGCCGGGACCACTTTGCAGCAGCGGCGGCAGTCTTTGCCACCAGCAGAATGCCGGAAGTCTCTTTGTCCAGGCGGTGCACCAGATGCACGCGGTAGCCCAGCTGTGCAGAAAGCTCATCGTCCAGCGGGTGCACAATTCCGGCGCCGCCCTGTACCGAAACGCCGGCAGGTTTGTTTACTAAGAGGATCTCATCGTTCTCAAACAATAGGGAAAGAGGTGACATTTCCCGATAATCTTACAAGAGGTGGCAAAAAATGACAAGCATACAGGAAAAAACCGGGCGCAGGATTCCCGCGGCAAAGACGCTGCTGCTGGCAGTGCTGCTCTGCCTTGCCCCGCAGGCATTTGCTGCAATAACAAGCATTACGCCCTCCGGCGGCACCAACGGCACAGAAGAGCTGCTTTCCATAGATTTGCCGGAAGGCTTCATTGTAACGGACGCGGAGCAGGACGGCTCAGCATTCCTGCTGGAAAACACCGTAGTGCCGGTTAAGGCTGCAGTGCGCCTGTACGGCACGGGAAAATTCTCCAGCGCAGAAGCTGCCCTCACCGACGTGCTCGGCAGGTTCAGGGCACAGGGCGAAACCGAATCCTTTGTCTGGCGCAACCAGGACTGCGCACTTGCATCGTTTTCCGGCAGCATCGGGGGGCTGGTCTCCGGCTACGCGCTGGCGGCAGAGCGTCCCCAGGCGCAGGGCTTTGTGGTGCTGCTCAGCTGGGCGGCAGCGCAGCATGCACGCGACTGTACCAATTTCATGCTCAGCTTCCTCGACAGCCTGAACATAGATTTCGGAAGCTTTTACAGCCCCGGCCCCGTCAGCGAATACGTCTATCCGTCAGAGGGCGCCAGCGTGCCGGTTACGCTCAGCATCGGCGGAAGAAGCATCAGGACGGAACTGAAGGAAATCGACGCGGAAGCCGCGGAAGGGCTGATTGAACGCGAATACAAGGTGCTGTGCCACTATCAGCAGAGCGAATTGTGGCAGGAAGCGTGGCAGCGCTACTACCGCATGATTTTCCGCGATTCATTCAACCGGCTGCAGCGGGCGTCGTTCGACATCTACAATGCGCTCGCACCCTACTGCACGGACGAAACCGACCTTGCACAGAAGCTGCTCACCTGGACGCAGGGCTTCTCCTACGAGCGCAAGCAGACGGCAAGCGACTTTGCAAACCTTCCGTCCATGCTGCTGGGCGGCGGCAGTGACTGCGACAGCCGCGCAATGCTGCTGGGTGTGCTGCTTAAAAACATGAACATGGAAACGGTGATGTTTGTCAGTGCGGAATTTTCGCATGCGCTCGCGGGATTCGTCTCTACGCATCCGGGGCACAGCTTTACGGTCGGAGACAAGGAATTCCTGATGGGCGAAACCACCGCGGCCGGCGTTACATGGGGCATGATTGCGAAGGACATGGACGATCAGGGCAAGTGGATTACCGTGGAATTCCCCTGAACGGGCAGGCCGGACGGCAGTGTCCAACAACGCTGCGCGGACAGCCCCTGCAAAAAAAATGCCGCCCGGAAAATGCTGCGTTCCGGACGGCGGTAGTATTTATACGGCGTTAGAATCTATTTGGTCAGCAGGCGGTAAGCCTCTTCGGCGCTGGATGCGGAAAGCAGGGAATCGCGCAGCTCCTGCCCCTTTATCTTTGCGCTGAAGAATGAAAGCGTCTGCAGGTAGTAGCTGTGCTGGTTGTAGGCAGCGGCAATCATGAAGAGCAGGCGGACGGGGGTGTCATCAATCGGCTCAAAGTCGATGATGTCAACCTTTGAAATGCCAACGGACATCACCAGGTCTGTCACGCTGGAAAGGCGCACATGCGGAATTGCAATGCCCCGGCCCATGGCGGTAGACATAAGCGCCTCGCGCTTGAGGATTTCGTCCTCCAGCTCCTTTGCATCCTTAATCTGGGGAGCGGTGGCAAGGTTCTGCGCAAGCCGCACAAGCGCATCATGCTTGGTGGTGTGGTTCAGGAACACAATGCGGTCAGGTGACAGAATGTTCTTCACCTGCACGGAAACGTCCACATGCTCGGACTTACCGGCAGAAAGACGGTCATTGACCCATTTTTCAATGTCAGCGCGCTTAAAGCGCCAGACGGTCCCGATCTTTCCGCTGGGAATCTCGCCTTTCTGCGCCCATTCATAGACGGTACGCTCGCTCACGCGCAGGTATTTTGCAACCTCATCAATGGTCAGGATGTCATCTTCCACAATAAGCCTCTCTGTCTTGCACTTGGTAAACTTTGCTACACTATTTTGCATACTTGACGATATTTTGTCAAGTATTCGCAGCGCTTGCAAAAAACAGCACTTTCTGCAAGTCCGCCGCCCTGTCAATTTAGGGGAGGGAAGCCCCCTACTTCCGAAGCGAGGGGCTTCCCTCCCCTAAAACCCCTCCTTTCACCGGCACGGTCCGGGGCTGCGCCCCTTGGAAACCCTGCTTTTTTTATCCATTTCAAAAATTGATTTCCGAGAGGGGGCAAACTGTCTACTTGCCCAAATGCTGCAGTTACACTAAAATAGGTGGTCTATGGAGAAGAAAAAAAGGAATCAGATAATTGCAGCAATCAGTGTGTTCTGCATCATATACGTTATTTTTGCCCTGCGGCCGCTGGGTAGCGAGCTGCACCTGAGTCCGGAATGGACGGTGAGCATCGACCGGCTCAAGGACGAGCGGGAAGGAGACAGCCGCATACCGTTCCGGCTGGGGCAGACCATCGGCTACTTTACGGAAGACGGACGAATCCTTTCGTCCTATACCTACCCGTTCAATTCATCTATATCCGGCACCTACTACACCACGTACGGCGCGGACAATACCAGCACAACCTTCTACCGGGCAGACGGAGAAAAGGCAGGTACCATCAGCATTCCCGGCTTCCCCTTCTTTGACGAAGAAAGAATCTTTATGTTCCTGCCGGGCGGCACGGCGGTCATGCAGTGCGACGAGGCCGGAAACAAGCTGTGGGAATACGAAAGCTATGCCCCCATCACCAGCTTTGCTTCCAGCAGCGGCGGCACCGTCATCGGCTTTGCAGACGGAATCATCGCATCCCTTGCACCGGACGGCAGCATCGACCAGCGCTATGCACCCGGCGGCAGCGAAACCGGCATCATTCTGGGCACGGGTATTTCCGGCGACGGCACATACATCGCCTGCATCAGCGGACTGAAGCAGCAGCGCTTTGTTGTCTCGGAGCGCAACGGCGAACACAGCAAAATCATTTTCCACGAATATCTTCCGGCGGACTTCAACCGGCAGACCATGGTCAAATTCAACCGCCGCTCGGACACCGTCTACTACAACTACAACGGCGGGCTGGGCGTACTGAGCCTTGGGCGGCTCAAAAGCTCCCACCTGCCGCTGGAAGGCTACGTGGTGCAGATCGAGGAATCCCCGGAGCTGGACATGGTCTTTGTGCTGAGCAGAAAGGACAAGCGCTGCACCGTTACCGTGCTGGAACCCTTTGACCACATCGTCGCAACTTTCCAGTTCGACGCGGAAAGCTCCTTTATCCAGGTGCGTGACAGCGCGCTTTTTGTGGGGCGCGACAACAAAATCTCAAAGCTCTCGGTATCAAAGCGCTAGGGGGATACAAGCATGAAAAAGAAAACAGTTTCCGCCGCCGTTGCCGCTGCAGCCGTGCTGCTGCTTGCAGCCCCGCTGGCACAGGCCTTTGACTGGCCGCAGGAAGG
>CADCQA010000004.1 GCA_902803415.1 uncultured Spirochaetaceae bacterium
ACGTCAGGCAGCTTCTTATCCCCGTTATAGAATACGATGAAGCAAGGTGCAGGAATCGTAACGAGCCGGGAACTCAGCAAATTCTCTCTCCGGGAGGAAAGATACAGCTGGTACAGTTGAGAGAAGTACATCAGCCCGCGAAGCGGCATGTTCGGGTTAAAGCTGGACTGCTGCTCGTATAGATTCATCTGGCTTCCAATCAAGAAGGAAATGTCGTTCTTCATCGTAATGTAAATGACATTCTCAATGGTCGTCAGCGTAAGTGCGTCCGGATCGGTGTAGGCCGTATTGTTCAGCGCGTTGTACAAATCTAATCGCCACCGCTTGCTTTCTTCGGTATTGCGCCCGAAGATTGCCTTGAATAACCGGTCCTTGTATTCACGCTTGGGCGGGGGCAAGGTGTCGGTTTCCAGTTCTGCTTGCTTTGAATCAGTCATGTATTTGACCTCCTTACCCTATAGACTTGCCGAGATTATGCATTTTTTGGCAGTTTTTCGCGAAAAAACTGAAAAATTCTTTCTTAAAGCTGCGCATGCTTGCCTTATGCTGAACCCTTGATCCCGCCGCCTTGCAAACTTGGCGGCGATATGCTATCATGTGCGGTATGAGACAGAATGTATACGATTATTCCTATGAGATGCGGAAAAAACGCCGGGACAAGATTGTGTTTGTCCTTTCGGTGGTGGTTTCCGTGTTCCTTGGGATTTCCCTGATTTTGCATTTTGTCCTCTTTTCTGTGTCCGTCAAGTCCGACACGATGGAAAGCGACATCGTGCGCAACGGTTCGCTCTTTGTCAGCCCGCTGTTCCGCAACCCCAAGCGCGGCGATGTGTTCTATATTTCCCGCATGGACGGCGAAAAAACGTCTGTTCCCAGAGGGATGGTCAACGTGCTGAGCCGCTTTCTTACCGCCCAGAAATTCTATCCCTTCGGCTGGTCTCAGCGTATGAGTGCTCATCCGGTTATCCGCCGGGTACTGGCGCTTCCTGGTGACACTATTTACATGAAGGATTACATTCTTTATATCAAGCCTGCGGGCGAAAAGCTTTTCCTTACGGAATTCGAGCTTACCGGCAGGCCGTATAACATCCACATCTATTCAGTTCCTGCAGAATGGGACAATATCGGTGTGAGCGGCAACATGAGCGAAATGACCCTGCAGAAGGATGAATACTTTGTACTTGCCGACAACCGTGTGGAAGGCACCGATTCCCGTGTGTGGGGAACGATTTCTTTGTCCCGCCTGAAAGGCAAGGTGCTGATGGAATACTTCCCTCTGAACAAAATCCGTATTTTCTGAGCTGCCATGAACAGGAAAAGCCTCTACGTACATGTGCCCTTCTGCCGGGGGCGCTGTGATTACTGCGACTTTTTCAGCACGGACTGCGGCGGTACGGTACCCGATGAGTATGTGCAGGCGCTGCTGGAAGAAGCTGCGTTTTATGTCCGGCTGTACGCAGTCAGTGCATTCCGTACGGTATACCTTGGGGGCGGCACTCCGAGCCTGCTTTCGCCTGCGCAGCTGACCCGCCTGCTGGAAGGACTGTGGCGGCTGTGCCCCGCTGCACCGCGGCCGGAAGAAGTAACCGTAGAGATGAACCCGGAGTCTGCAAGCCGGGAAAAGCTGCTTGCCGCGCAGGATTCCGGTGCCACGCGGCTTTCGCTGGGGGTTCAGAGCCTTTCGGAAACGGCATTGCGCGCTGTGCACCGCCGCTGTACGGCAGCTCAGGCTGAATCCGTGCTTGCAATGGTGCAGCAGCTGTGGCATGGAGACGTAAACCTTGATGCCATTGCCGGGCTGCCGGGTCAGGATGAGGAGGAATTCCTGGCTTCCCTCCGCAAAATATGCTCCTGCAAGCCCCAGCATGTTTCTTTGTATACACTGACATTGGAGGAAGGCACGCCGCTTGCCCGCAGGGTAGCCGCCGGGGAGGCCTGGGACGGGGATGCTGCTGATGCCCAGTGGCTTTCCGGGCGTACGGTGCTGGAGTCATTAGGGCTGCAGCAGTACGAGGTTTCGAATTTTGCGCGTGCCGGGCATGAAAGCCGCCACAACATGGTCTACTGGACGCAGCAGGATTACATTGGCATTGGGGCGGGGGCAGCAGGTTCCGTGTATGATTTCAGCGGCGCGGAGCCGGGAATCCGCTGGACGAACACATGCAGTGTGCAGGACTATTGCCGCTGGTGGAACGCCCCCGGCGCTGCAGGGAAGGGACTCCGGAAACCGTTGTCCGTGCCCCGCACCGTGGAGGAGCTGCCGCTTGCCACCGAGGAGTTTGAATTTTTGATGATGGGCCTGCGTACCCTCAGCGGAGTTTCAGACCGGGAATACCGTGCGCGTTTTTCTGCCGTGGAACCGTGGAAGGGGGATCTTTCGCTGCGGCTGGGACTGCACGGCGGGCTTTGGGAGCAGGGCATTGTCCGCGGGGACTGCCTGTGCCGCCGGGAATCGGATGGTTCCGTACGCTATGCGGCTACAAAGCAGGGAATTTTATTTCTGAATTCTATGCTTAGGTACTTGACCTAAAGGGCAAAAATATTCATAATTATAAATACTTATTATATAAGGAGTCCTAACGTGCCTTGTGGAAAGAAAAGAAAGCGCGCAAAAATAGCGACACATAAGCGTAAGAAGATGCTTAGACGGAATCGGCATAAGTCAAAGTAATAGCGCTGCTGTTACGCCTTTTGCCTGAAGACTGCCGGTATGCTGGTAAGCGTGCCGCGGTCTTTTTTCGTGTGTGGCTTTTTCGCACCGAAGCAAAACTTGGCCGGGACATTTTCCCGGCTTTTTTTATTCGTGCTGAAAAGAAAGCGGCGGTTCCTGCTGGATGCATGTGCCCGGAACCTGCCGAAATTCATCGTAGCGGGGTGCACCGGGGTGCTGCTTCAAACTATTCATTCGCCAGAAGACCTCAAAAAATTGCCGGAAGACGCCCTTCCTGCGCTTGCCTCGGAGATGCGGCAGAAGATAATCGAGGTAGTGGGCAAAAACGGCGGGCACCTGGCCAGCAACCTGGGGGTCGTGGAGCTTACCATTGCCCTGCACCGTGTCTTTAACAGCCCTTCGGATGCCATTGTGTGGGACGTGAGCCACCAGTCGTATCCCCACAAGCTGCTTACCGGAAGGTATGCCTCGTTCCCCTCCATCAGGACGAAGGGAGGCATTTCCGGCTTTACGCGTATATCGGAAAGTCCCCATGATTATTTTGATGCAGGGCATGCCTCGTCATCTGTATCCTCTGCAATCGGGCTGCTGGCGGCATGGAAGCTTGAAGGCCGCGACGACAAGGTGATTGCGGTTATCGGGGACGGTGCGCTTACCGGCGGCATGGCGTACGAAGGCCTGTGCCACGCCGGTCAGCTTGCTGAAAACCTGATTGTGGTGCTCAACGATAACCAGATGTCCATCAGCCCCAACACCGGCGTCATATCGCGCTATCTTTCCCGCCTGACCATAACCGCCCCGTACCAGAATTTCCGGCGCCGCATTGACAGCATTGTGGACGCCATTCCCTATGTTAACAGGCACCTCGGCAAATTCATCTTCAGGTTCAAGCGGGGGCTGAAGGGGCTGCTGCTGTCCAATAACCTCTTTGTTGACCTTGGCTTTGAATACGTGGGACCGCTTGACGGGCACGACACTGCCCAGCTGGAAAAGATGTTCCGCCGCGTACGGCGCCTGCACCGTCCCGTCGTCATGCATGTGGTGACGAAGAAAGGCAAGGGCTACAGCCCCGCGGAAAACGATCCGGCAGCCTTCCACGGGGTTGGTCCGTTCAATATTACCGACGGCGTGGTTGAAAAGTATGATACGCTGAGCTTTACCGAAGCGTTCAGCCGGAAAATTGTTGCCATGGCAGAAAAGGATTCCCGCATTGCCGCCATCACCGCTGCCATGTCAAAAGGCACGGGGCTGGATGCCTTTTCACGCCACTTTCCTAAGCGTTTTTTCGATGTGGGCATTGCAGAAGAACATGCCGTTACCTTTGCCGGCGGGCTTGCTGCCGGGGGAATGCTGCCCGTCGTTGCGATTTATTCCACCTTTATCCAGCGCTCTGTTGATCAGATTATTGAAGACGTTGCCCTGCAGGGGCGCCATGTTGTTATGGTGTTTGACCGCGCCGGTGCCGTGCCCGCCGATGGAGAGACTCATCAGGGAATCTTTGACATTGCGCTGCTGCGCCCGGTGCCGGCCCTGGCACTTTTGTCCGTTGCAAGCGGTGCAGAGCTTTCGCTGTGTCTTGACTGGGCGGTGCATGAGGCTTCCGGCCCCGTTGCCATCCGCTGGGCAAAGGCTTCCTGTCCGTCGGAGCTGGGGGCATTCAGCAAGCCGGTGAAGCCGGGGCGCGGCGTACTGCTGCGGAGCGAGGACTTTGCGCCCGCGCTGGGGGCGCAGTTTTCGGACATGCTGGAAGAAAAGGGAACTGGTTCCCGGAACCGCCGTGACGGTACACAGCGGCATGGCGGAAGGTCCACGGCACTTCGTGCCCCGGCTCTTTCCCGCACAGTGCTGCTGGTGTGTACGGGCAGCATATACAGTGAGACCCTGACGGCTGCGCGCATACTGCTTCTAAAGGATATTCCGGCGGATATCTACACGCTGCGTTTTATAAAGCCCTTTGACGAAAGTTATTTTATCTCCATTGCGGAACGCTACAGCGCCGTGGTTTTTGTTGAAGACGGCGTAAAGCTCGGCGGTATTGCCGTAAGCCTTGAGCACATGCTGCACGGGGCGCTGCCGGCCGGCTGCCCCAGAACTTCCGTTCTTGCGTTCCCGGACTGCTTTGTTGCAAATGGTTCCCGCCAGCAGATTCTTGCAGACGTGGGGCTTTCCCCGGAACATATAGCCGCGGCAGCAGAAGCCCTGCTGTCCGATGCAAACGAAAAGGAGGCTGTCAAAAAGAATGGCAGGGGTAGAACTTCAGCTGGCAGGAAGAACGCTTCGCACTGAGCGTCCTGCGCTTATCATGGGAATTGTAAATGCCACGCCCGACAGTTTTTTTGCCGGAAGCCGCGGCGGGGCAGACGATGCGCTCCGGCTCATCGACGAAGGTGCTGATATCATCGATATCGGCGGGGAATCCACGCGTCCCGGTTCCAGCTATGTAGATTGTGATGAGGAAATCCGCCGCATTGTGCCGGTCATAGAAGAAATCCGCAGGCATTCGGCAGTGCCGGTTTCTGTGGACACGCGCAAGAAGGCGGTGATGGAGGCTGCCTATAATGCAGGTGCAGACATCCTGAATGATGTCTCTGCGCTGGAAGATGACGGGGATATGGCTTCCTTTGCCGCTGCAACGGGAATCCCGGTCATTCTTATGCACAAGCGGGGCATTCCGTCGGACATGCAGCGCAACACTTCCTATGCAGATGTCTGCGCGGAAGTGGGCGGATACCTGGATTCCCGCGCGCAGTATGCCGTAGCGCAGGGAATTGCCCCGGAAAAAATCATTGTTGATCCCGGCATAGGATTCGGCAAGGATCTTGCGGCAAACCGGGCACTTATCGCCGGGTGCGGACAGCTGTGCGGCGGCAGGTTCCCCGTGCTGATGGCGCTGTCCCGCAAAACGTGCATCGGCGAGATGACGGGCGAGGCTGTAGAAGGCCGCCTGTACGGTACGCTTGCAGCAGACCTGCTCGCCGTGCTGAAGGGGGCTTCCCTGGTACGGGTGCATGATGTTGCACCTTGCCGGAATACCCTTGACGTGCTAAAATCATTCATAGACGGAGGAGTGCTGTGACGGCAGTGCAAAACGGAATAGATGGCTTATTGAAAATCTACGAGTATATCCGCCCTGTGCTTGATGTGGGAATCCTTGCATTCCTGCTGTACAAGTCATACGAGCTGATTGTCCGTACGAATGCGCTCCAGATACTGAAGGCCGCCGTCATTGTTGCCGTTGCGTACCTTGTGGTCACCATGCTTGACCTCAGTACCCTGAAATGGATTTTTGACTCGATAGCCCCAGTGCTTGTCGTGAGCTTTGCCATTGTGTTCCAGCCGGAAGTCCGTAAGATATTCCTCCGGCTGGGGCAGACGGAATGGTTTGTATTCGGTTCTCGTTCCAGACATACTTATGTTGATTCCGTACTGATTGCTGCCGAAATCCTTTCCAAGCTTCGCCGCGGTATGCTTGTTGTTTTCCTGCGGCATACCAAGCTGGACAACATTATGAACACCGGCACCAAAATAAATGCAGACCTGTCATCCAGCCTGCTTGTGACTATTTTCAAATTCGATACTCCGCTGCATGACGGTGCAAGTTTTGTGCAGGACGGCAAACTGCTTGCTGCAGGCTGTTTCCTGCCGCTCAGCGAGCAGTTCGACATAAAGAAGACCTACGGTACGCGCCATCGTGCGGCTCTCGGCATGAGCGAGCAGAGTGATGCCGTTGTCCTTGTGGTAAGCGAGGAAACCGGCGCCATCAGCCTTGCCTATGACGGCAAGCTGCACTATGACCTGACTATAGAGCAGCTGACCCGTATTCTTGAAAAACTGCTGGAAATAACCCCCGAAGCCGCAAAGATAGAGGACACCATTGATGAACACAAAACACTTTCCTGAGTATTTGTCATATAATTTTATACCAAAAATCGTTTGTGTTGTCCTGGCGGCACTGATTGTTTTCTTCCATAATTTCAACACGATGGAGAAAAAGGTTCTGGAAGTGCCGCTTAAGGTAGAGTCTCGCGGAAACATGACTGCTAAAACAAGCACCGGTGTCACCAAGAAGGTGAAGGTTACCCTGCGCGGACCTCGCGACAAGCTTGCCAACATCAGCGTGAATGACATAAAAGCCTCTGTTGACATCAGCGCGCAGACAAAGGAAGGAAGGTTTAGTTTTCCTGTTTATATCGACCCGTCCGACAATCTGATGCTCGTTAGTCCGCTGGAAATAATCTGTAAACCGGAAGCTGTGGAGCTGACAGTTGAAGAAAATATTGTCCGCTACCTGCCGCTTGATGTCGTTGTGGCCGGTGTTCCCGCTTACGGCTATGAGCAGACGGGACTCTCCTATGAACCGACAACGGTGAAGGTTTCCGGCCCCAGGAGCATTGTATCCAGCCTGGAGCAGATACAGACGGAACTGGTTAACATTGACGGCTTTGAAAAGAGCCGTTCCGTGCGGACGTTTGCGACCAGAACGAACCAGCTTGTCGATGTTGACACAACGACGCCGGTGGAAGTGTCTGTGACGATGGCTGCAATCGGCGGTTCCAAGATACTGAAGGGCGTGCGGGTCGGCTACGACAATCTTGGCGACATGCTGGAAGTAACGAGCTCGCAGAGCAGCGTTGATGTCGTGCTTTCCGGCACGCTGCTTGCCATCGAAAAGCTTCGGGACAGCTCTATTGTTGCCTCCGTGGACTGTTCCTCCCTTTCTGCTTCGGGAACATACCGCCTGCCGGTGTCCGTCTTTGTCCCTGCCGGGATACAGGTTGCCTCGCAGTCAATCGACTACATGTCCGTTACTGTGGTTGAGAAGGTTGTTGAGGAAGAGCCGCCCCTTGAAGAGCTGGTGGAATGATTTTCGGCGTAGGTTGTGATATTGCAAGGATTTCCCGCTTTGCCAGGTGGGTGGAGTCCGCGGATATGCTCAGGAGGTTCTTCAACGAAAAGGAGTTTTTTCCGCATGACGGGGGCACGCTTGGGCGCCGCTGCGAGTATTATGCGGCCCGCTTTGCTGCAAAGGAAGCCTTTTCCAAGGCCTTGGGAACAGGGCTGCAGGGCTTTTCCCTCACCGATGTCTATGTGCAGAAGGACGATGCGGGAAAGCCTTCGCTCTGTGTAAGCGGCAGGGCGGCGGATGCTTTGCGGACTATGTGCGGGGAAGGGTGTTCCGTGCATCTTTCCCTGAGCCATGAAAAAGAATATGCCGTTGCATTTGTGGTCATAGAATGCCGATAATAATAGGGATATACCGGGCTATGTCAAAAAGCTGAAGGTTTTCTGAATTGTAACGGAGATAGAATGAGGGGTATGTATGGTACGAGAGTCTAAGGGTCAGAAGGGTGCGGACGACGGCAAGAAGCCTTCCATCACGTATTGGGCGAAAGACAAGATTTCCTGCCCGGTCTGCGGCAAGCAGTTTGCGCAGGAGATAATGCATAAAGGCGGCGGACGAATGATTGCGGGCGAGCTTACCGACGAGCTGCACCGTATTTTTGAGCCGTCAAAAAAATTCGGGCGGGTCTATCCGCTCATCTACGACATCGGCTGCTGCCCCAAGTGCCAGACGGCATTGCTGTGGAAAGATTTTACCGACATCAAGGACTCCGATACGCTGACCCGCCTTGCTGATGAGTCCGAAAAGCGCAAGGCCTGCGTGGAAACCATATTCCCGTACTATAACGTGATGCAGGAGCGCAGCCTTTACGACGGTGCTGCTGCCTATTACCTTGCCTTGCTCTGCTACGAGAAAGTGGATCTTGCGTATGCGCCCACTTTCAAGCGTGCCATGATTTCCCTGCGTCTTGCATGGCTCTGCAATGACCTTGAGCGTGTGTGCCCGGGGCATAATTTTGACTACATCGCGCAGGTTTTTTACCGCAAGGCTCTTTTCTTCTACCAGCAGACGCTCATAAACGAAACCGGGCGCGTGGAATCCATCGAATCTGTCTCGAACTTCGGGCCGGATATGGACAAGAACTACGGCTACGACGGCATCCTGTACCTGAGCGGCGTGCTTGAATTCAAGTACGGCCAGCGTGAGGACGAGAGCCTGCGCCTGAAAAAGCTGAGCGAGTTCAAGAGCGCCATTGCACGTCTCTTTGGTCTGGGTAAGTCCAGCAAGGAGAAGCCGGGCCCGCTTCTGGAACTTGCACGCAACCTCTACGATTCCGTGGCAAAAGAGCTTTCCGCCAACAATATACTTGGCGATGACTAATATCCTGCTTACCATCTCCTACGATGGTACCGATTTCTGCGGATGGCAGCGGCAGGATAAGGCTGACCGCGGCAATGCCGTGCGTACGGTGCAGGGGGAGCTGGAAGCGGCGCTGGAAAAAATGTTCCGCACCCATATTCCCCTGTACGGCAGCGGCCGCACGGACAGCGGTGTGCATGCTGCTGCCCAGGCGGCGAATTTTTTTTCCCCTGCAGACAGTATACCTGAAAAAAATTATGTTCGGGCGCTGAACGG
>CADCQA010000005.1 GCA_902803415.1 uncultured Spirochaetaceae bacterium
AGTGAGCTGAATCCTGTTGCCGCCTACCTGCCCGACCACTACCGGCTCACTTTCAGTTCCGGAGTCTACTATATAGAGGACACCGGCACCGATATAACCTGCATGATTGACCGGGCAAACTATGCACGGAAACTCGGCAAGAAAAACTATGCGACGCAGCGCGTGGTGGAATATACCCCGCAGATGAACATCATGAACGAATGGAACCGGGAAGTGACGTTCTCCATGGAAAATGCCATAGCCCAGGGGGAATTCGAGGTCTACTACCAGCCGCAGTATTCGTTCAACGATTCGCGCATCATCGGAGCAGAGGCACTCATCCGCTGGAACAAGCCGAACAAAGGCATGCTGCAGCCGGATACCTTTATCCCGCTCTTCGAGCACAACGGCTTTATCCCGCGCATAGATTTCTTTGTCTTCGAGAATGTCTGCAAATTTCTTGACGACTGGAACCGCAGCGGCAAGGACGGCAGCTGCCCCTACCCCATAACCATTTCCTTCAACCTGTCGCGGCAGGATTTCCTGAACCCCAACCTGGTGTCGGAGCTGCACGAAATCAAGAAAAAGTACCAGGTGGAACCATGCAAGATTGAAGTGGAAGTAACGGAAAGTGCAGTCTTTGAAAACCAGAAGCACCTTATCGCTTCCATGCAAAAGATAAAAAAAGCCGGCTACGACATATCCGTGGACGATTTCGGTTCCGGCTATTCCTCGCTGAACCTGCTCAAGGACATGCCCGCCGACGTGCTCAAGCTGGACAAGGAATTCCTTTCGTCCGCGGCAGGCAGCGACCGCGAGTTTTCCATTATTTCGTCCGTTATAGACATGTCCAAGAAAATCAACCTGATGACCATAGCGGAAGGCGTGGAAACAAAGGAGCAGGCAGAAACCCTGCGGAAGATGGGCTGCGACATTGCGCAGGGCTATTATTATGCCCGCCCCATCTCTGCGCAGGCATACAAGGAGCTGCTGCTGCAAAACGTATAAGGCCGCAGGTAACGGGTTAAAAACTCTGTTCTATTTTTTTGTTGCAAAATCAACAGAACGGATTTATAATAAAAACATAAATTAAATAGGGAGGATGTAATAATCATTATGGGTCAGAAGAAAGAGACAACAGAACCCCGTGTACTTGCAATCATATTGGGCGGCGGAAAGGGAACCCGTCTGTACCCGCTTACAAAAGAACGTTCAAAACCGGCAGTTCCGTTCGGCGGAAAATACCGGATTGTTGATATACCGATTTCAAACTGCATTAACAGCGGGTACCGTAAGATTTACCTGCTCACGCAGTTTAACTCTGCGTCGCTGCACCAGCACATTATAAACTCTTATAATTTCGACCGCTTCAGCCGTGGTTTCGTCGAAATCCTTGCAGCAGAGCAGACACTGGAGCATTCCGGCTGGTACGAAGGTACTGCGGATGCCGTGCGCAAGAATATCTCTCATTTCCGCGCACAGAACCCCACCCACTATGTCATTCTCTCCGGTGACCAGCTGTACCGCATGAACCTGAAGCAGTTCATGGATACACACATTGCATCCGGCGCAGACATAACGATTGCTGCAAAGGCAGTGAACCGTAGCGATGCGTCCGGCTTCGGTATTATGCAGGTTGACAAGGACAACCGCATCACTGCATTCATGGAAAAGCCTGCAAAGGACTTGAACATTGACGAATGGAAGATTCCGGAGAATTCACGCGGAGACCTTCCGGCAGAACTTGAATACCTTGCATCCATGGGTATCTACATCTTTAATGCAGATACAATGGATGAAATGCTCGACAACGACTTCAATGACTTTGGCAAGGAAATCATTCCTGGTGCCATCAAGACAAAGAAGGTCAGCAGCTACATCTTCAACGGTTACTGGGAAGACATCGGTACCATCCGTTCCTTCTATGAGGCAACGCTTGACCTGACAAAACCGGTACCGCAGTTCAATTTCTACGACGAAGACAAACCGATTTATACGCACATGCGCAATCTGCCGCCCAGCAAAATCAACAATGCTGACATGACAGCAACCCTTGCGAGCGAAGGCTGCGTTATCACAAATTCCCGCCTGCAGAGTTCTGTTATCGGTGTGCGTTCCATCATCAACCAGGGCTGTGATTTTGACGGCGTGATTATGATGGGTGCAGATTTTTATGAAAATGACGCGGCAAAAGCCGATAATAAGAAAAAGGGAGTGCCGGACATCGGTATCGGCAAGAACTGCAAGATAACACGGGCAATCATCGACAAGAATGCCCGCATCGGTGACAACTGCTGCATCAACGTAAGCGGCAAACGTTATGAGGATGGCGACCACGGTTTGTTCTACAGCGCGGACGGCATCATAGTTATCAGGAAGTTCGCGGTGATTCCGTCGGGAACGGTTATCTGATGAAGCTGTCTGGAAATATCAGCTTTCCAGACAGGTTACATGCATGCAAAGGGTGCTGGAGCGACAGCACCTAGCAGTGGCTCCGGGAACGCGGTTCCCGGTGTATAATTACATGGCGCGTGATTTTATAAAGGACGCACGGAGGGCTTAGCTCTCTGAAAAGTGTGAAAGCTTTTATAAAAACGCGCTTTTTTTATACCCTCAGCGCCGGCTGGCGCCCTCCTCTATCCATGCGCTCACAAGGGCGTATGCGGCAACAACTTCGCGGGTTTTATCATTTGCAACTTTCGACAGCACTGGATTTCCGGCATAGCGGTCAGGATGATAGTATTTCAGTTTTTCTTTGTAAGCCCGCCGCACATCATCGGGTGAAGCATTTTCCGTAATGCCAAGCAGACGGAATGCACGCTCCTCATCAGGTGTCAGGGAACGCAAGGGCGCTACTTCACCTGCAGCGGAGGGAAACAGCCGGGTGACGCGCTGCTGTTTCCGGGCAGCGCTTCCGGGGGATTCCCGGCGGTACGATGCAGATTTCTTCTTCTTTTCTGCCCTGCGCGCTCCCTGTGCCGGGCCGCTATCAGGCTGCGGGGCAGCCCCAGCTTTTACGCCGCGGCGTTCACGTTCCTGTTCGGCAAGGCTTTCTGCAGAATGTATCGTCTGGCGGACGGGAGTGTCTTCCCCGGCATCGGCTTCCGGATCCCGCACAATGCGTACAAACTTAACCGCGCCGTTTTCAAGCGTTTCATTCAGCAGGTCGCCGAGCCTGTCATACATCGTCTCCATCAGCCTTCGCCTCCACTTCCAGCCCCCACTCCCCCAGTTTACGCTGGAGCGTCTTCCTGCCGATGGCAAGCACGTCGGCAGTCTTGGTCTTGTTGTTACGGTTTGCCGCAAGATTTGCCTGTATAACGATTTTCTCCGCCTCGTCAAGACTTATACCCAGCGGCACGGAAATACTGTCGGCAGCGCTGCTCCGGCTCACGGTCGGCGGCAAGTCGTCAAGCTGGATTTCATTTCCTGAGCACATAACAACGGCGCTCTCCATGCAGTTACGCAGCTCGCGGATATTTCCGGGCCAGTTATACTTGTAGAGCGCAGCCTTTGCACTGCTGCTCACGCCGGTGATATGCTTACCGTTTTCCCGGTTGAATTCGTCAAGGAACGACGCCATGAGCAGGGGGATATCGTCCTTGCGCTCACGCAGCGGCGGCACATGGATATGGATGACATTCAGGCGGTAGTACAAATCCTCGCGGAAACGCCCAGCCTTCACTTCTTCCTCAAGATTCCGGTTTGTCGCTGCAATCACGCGGACATCAACTTCAAGTGTCTGTTCGCCGCCCACACGCTCGAATTTTCGTTCCTGCAGCACACGGAGGATTTTTATCTGCACGTTCTGATTGATTTCACCGATTTCATCAAGGAAAATAGATCCGCCGTGAGCAAGCTCAAAGCGCCCCTTCTGCAGGCGGTCGGCACCGGTAAAGGCGCCCTTCTCGTGCCCGAACAGCTCGCTTTCCAGCAGCGTTTCACTAAGCGCGGCACAATGCACTTTGATAAAACTGCCGTCCTTGCGCGGCGACAGGTTATGAATGGCATTCGCAACAAGCTCTTTGCCCACGCCGCTTTCCCCGGTGATGAGCACACTCGCCCGGCTGGCAGCCACTTTCCGTATGGTTTCCTGAACTTTCTGCATGGCAGCAGACGTGCCTATCATGCCCTTGAGCGCAGAGCTTCCTTCAAGCTCCTGCTTGAGCCGCTGGTGCTGCAGGCTCATCTCGCGGCTCTGGAGGGCACGCTTCACAATCATGCCCAGCTGGTCAAGGTTCAGCGGCTTGGTCAGGAAATCGTAGGCCCCGTGGCGCATTGCATCCACTGCACTGTCAATGCTGCCGTGCCCGGTCAGGATAATGACGGGAATGCCGGGCGTCTCTGCCGTTACCTTGGCAAGCACCTGCTCCCCGCTGATGCCGGGCATGCGGAGGTCGGTAATCACCAGGTCAATATCCCCCTTCTCGATGAGCCTGAGACCTTCCTCGCCGGTAGCCGCAGTCTTGACGTTGTAATCCTCCATCTCGAAGTTCGCGGCAAGTCCTTCGCGGATGTTTTTCTCGTCATCAATAATAAGCAGTGTAAATTTCATGCGACAACCTCAGATTGTGCCAGTTTCAAACACCTGCACTTTTCGATTTATCTTCAAGGAGCTGCGTATTTTTCTGCGGCACCGGAAGCTTTATGGTAAAAACCGTGCCGTGGCCGGGCACCGACTTCACATCGATCCCCCCGCGGAATTCCTTGATTATCTTATAGACCGTCGTAAGCCCCAGCCCGGTTCCGGTAGTCTTTGTGGTGTAATACGGTTCGAATATCCGCGCAGCAGTTTTGCTGTCCATACCGCAGCCGTTGTCTGCAACAGTCAGGACATAATCATCGTTCTTGATAAAGGATTCCAGCACCAGCTCGCCCCGGCGGTATGAAGTACAGCCGGAACGCTCCTGCAGCGCTGCCGTCTGCGGCGGAAAGCGCTCCTGTATGGCAGCCAGTGCATTCTGGGCAAGGTTCACAATAGCCTCGCGGAAAAGTTTTTCGTCGATAAGGAGACGCGGAGCGCTTTTGCAGAGATGCAGCTCTACATTCACGCATTTGCTCTCAAATTCCGGGCGGAAGAATGACACAATTTTTTCTATGAGTGCATCAGGTTCAACCAATTCCATCGTTGCCTGCACAGGCCGGACGGCAAACAGGAAATCAACCACGATTTTATTTAAATCTTCGATTTCCCCGTTGATAACATCCAGATACTCTTCCATGAATTTCGGGGGCGGAAGCATACCGTCTCCTGCGCGCGACTTCTTCACCACTTTCTGCAGCAGCTGGATATGGATGCTGATTGCACCGAGCGGGTTCTTGATTTCATGTGCCACGGATGCAGCAAGGCTCGTCAGGCTTGCAAGGCTTTCCATGCGGTGCAAAAGGATTTCCTGCTGCCGCTTTTCAGTGATATCATCCACGGTAATGATGGAACCGACAATTCTTGTCTCCCTGCTTTCGGAATCATCCTTCCGCCGCCGCTCAACAAGCGGCATAACGGCAATGGAAAAAAAGCAGACTTTGTCGTCCTTTGCAATCGAAAATTCTTCGCTGGCATTTGACTTCTGCTCGGTGGCGCAGGAACGGAGAAATTCTGCAATAAAATGATCGTCCACAAGTGCCCAGACCGGCTGGCCTTCACCCTTCTGTTCCTGACTCTGGCGGGTGGCACGGGCTTTGAGCGGAAGACAGCGCTCGGCAGCCTTGTTCATCTGCAGCAGGTGCCAGGTGTCGTCCACAATCACCAGCCCGGTGGACAAGCTTTCCAGCACAGAGGAAAGCGTATCGTTTTCGGCCTGCAGGGCCGTTATCAGGCGCTCCAGCTGCTCATCAGAAAGCTTGCCGATCTTCTGTGATACCTTGTTGATAAAGTCATTCACCGTCAGAAGCCTCCTGTATGAGCGAGCGGAAGATTCCTCCGTTCAGCATGTTCGTCTGCATCAGGCTGCGCGTAAGGCGTTCCAGTGCAGCTGCCGGGTTCAGATTGAACACCCGCACGTCATCGGCAACAGTACGCAGCTCTGCAAGAATGCGTGCAGAAGCTTCCGCTCCAGCCGCGCTCACGGCAAGCGGACGCTGGCACTCTATGATTCCCTGCAGGAAAATCGTGAAGAGCACAGCCGGGCTGAATGAGCCGCAGGCCGCAGCAATCTGCGGAATGTCAGGGACATGCCCTGCAGCAATGCAGCGGAAATACTGCCCGGCATAATCCCGGACCAGATCCGGCTGCACAGGCAGAAAAGTCTGCAGGAATGCGTCGATGGAATCAGGAAGTTTTCCACCGTTCATGCGCGCATTGTAATGGAACACACGTTCAATGACGGTTTGCTGCTGCTGCTGCGTCCGCGGAAAAAATGTATAGGTTCGCACACGGGAAAGAATGGTAGGCAGCATGGCTCCACGTCGCGTGGTCGTCAGGATAAAGGTGACATTTTCCGGAGGCTCTTCAAGGATTTTCAGCAGCGCATTGCGGGCACTGTCTGCCATCACGTCGGCATTCTCTATGATGAGGACTTTCCGGCCTGCCGCAGACGTAAGGTGCGCCCACGAAGAAAAATTGCGAATCTGCGAAACCGGAAGCGCATCATAGAGGAAGGAATCTTCAAGCTTTGCACATTGCTTTGCAACATCCGCAGTAATTTTTTCCAGCTGCTCGCCATCAGGTATGGTTCTGCCAGGTTCCAGCTGCTCAAGGTCTTCATCAATCGCCTGCAGCAGCGGAGAGAATTTCGAAACCTTGTCATCGCCCTCCCAAAGTACGGGGCTGAAACGTACGGTCAGCTTCCTGACGGCACGCAGATACAAATAGCGGGCAGCCTCCAGATGGCTGGTATTATTCGCATTCTGGGCAAGCAGCGTATTTCTGGCGGCAGCAATTTCCAGTGAACGGTTGCCGGGACCTGTTACAAGCACGGCAGGACTCACCAGAGCCTTGTGCTGGCGGCAGTTGGAACAGGTGCAGTTCCAGGCCCCCTGCTCCCGGCAGGAAAGCACGCGGGCAAGCTCCAGTGCGCAGGTCAGTTTGCCGGAAGCAGCAGGACCGGCAAAAAGCAGCGAGCCAGGCAGCCGTTCCCGGCGAATATCCTCAGTGAGCAGGTCTGGTGCAGATTGGAAAAGGACATTCTCAAACATAGGAAACTACTGCCTGCCGGAAGACACATCCACCACGGCGGAAGAAATGGTCTGTGCCGGCAGCGAGGCAACAGATTTAAGCATCCGGTAGAAAATACTGCCGCCGATAAGCCCGTCCACATTGAACCACGGCTGTGCCATCAGAATAATAAGGATAACCGTCACAAAAGCAACGCCTTCCACAAGACCAAAAAGGAAACCAAGTGAATGGTCAAGCTGCCGGAAAATCTTGTCGGCAAAAATATTCCCTATCAGCTGCTGGATGATTTTTATCACCAGGAAGACGAGGATAAAAACGATAACAAAACCAAGTACGTTTGCAACAGCTGCAATCTTTACATACTGCAGCAGGGGCTGAGCAAGCATGCGGTAAAAAAGGACTGCCGCCCAAATTCCCAGCACAGGCGCACCTTTGTCAAAAACCTCGTTCACAAAGCCTTTTAACGAGGCCCCAAGGGCACAGGCAGCGATAATCACGATGAAGACAAAATCAATAATCGGCAGAGTCATGTTTCTATTCCTTTCAGGGCAGTTTCATACAGAACCTGCGCTATTTTTTCTGCAGGCTTCTCACTGCCGCAGAGCATACGGCAGGCTGCGGCAAGTTCGTCCCGCCGTGCAGCGCTGCACAGGGGTTCCAGCACCAGTTTCAGATGGTCAGCATCAGCCTCTGCTCCGGCAAGCACAACAGCAGCCCCCTGTTTCTCAAAGAAACGTGCATTATCCAACTGGTCGCCCCTGGTACCAGAACCACAGAGCGGCACAAGCACCATCGGTTTTGCACATGCGGCACATTCCCACAGAGAATTCGCCCCGGCACGGGAAAGTACAACATCTGCAGCCTGCACAACGGACGGCATCTCCTGATACAAAAACGCATAGGGCTTGTAGTTTTCATCCGCCTGCGCCATCACGTCAGGATGCTGATCCGCAAAGGCCTGACCAGTCTGGTGCACGACGATAAAGCGCTCCGTAAGCCAGCCAAGGTTTTCGCTCACCAGTGTATTTATCTGCTGCGCCCCCAGGCTTCCGCCCAGCACCAGCAGCACGGGCTTGCTGTGCCCTGCTTCTATGCCAAGGAATTTCAGCCCGGCAGCAGAAGCATCCTCATAGAACACCGGCCGCACCGGATTCCCGGTTACCAGACATTTCTTCTGCAGGGGCGCCTTCAGGTACGACAGAGTTTCCTTGTAGGACAGCAGAATGCGGGCTGCTCCACCCGCATTCAGGCGGGTTGCCAGCCCCGGCGTACAATCGCATTCATGCGTATAGTACGGAATGCGCAGTATCCGCGCAGCAATACAGGGCGGAACGCTTACGAAACCGCCTTTTGAAAAGACAATATCAGGATGCAGTTTTTTGAGCATCCACACAGACTGTATGCAGCCATACAAAATCTTGAAGGCATCCAAAAAGTTTTGGAATGAAAAATAACGCCGGAGCTTTCCGCAGGAAATTCCCAGGAAAGCCGTGACAGAGCCGCCTTCAGACACAAGATTCTTTTCGATGATAGTCCTGTCCATGCCACGGCGGTTCCCCAGCCAGTAAATATCAAGCTGTACACCGCGCTGCAAGAACAGGGCACGGAGCGCATCTGCAACGGCTATGCCCGGATATATGTGCCCGCCCGTGCCCCCGCCGGCAAACACAATACGGACAGTATTTGATTTGGAAGATTTCATGATCATGCAGGAGTTTTCGGAGGATATTTTTCCATCAGTTCCACCAGCGCCGGTTTCTTAAAGAGGTTTGCGTAGCCCCGTGCGCTCATACCCATGCTGTCTTTTATATCAGGGTCAGCACCATGCTCAAGGAGCAGTTCCACAATCCGCACATTACCATTACCAACAGCAAGCACAAGAATCGGCTGTCCGTCGGAACTGATAAAATCCAATTTTGCCCCCTTGCTGATAAGGAACTCAGTGATGTCATAATTCTTACGCCACACCGCATCCATGACGGCAGAATAGCCCCTGTCCTTGGCAACGGCATTGATGTCCGCTCCCTGATCCAAAAGCCACTTAACCTTGTCAAAGCAATCGTTTCTTGTTGCAACACAGAGCATCGGCACGCCCTCTGCCGTGTAGGCATTGGCAAGCATACCCGCATCACGGAAAACATTGCAGGTTTCGGTATCATCCTTTGCAATATACTTAGCAAAACTATCGCTTGTAAACGGAATGCCAAGGGTGAGCAGCTTTGTCATAGACGTACGCTGCAGATCGGCAATCCGGTACTGCTCGTATTTTGTGGAAATGAAATTGAACATCTCCGAAAGATTATCATAGCAATGAAAGAAGGAGCGGTCCTGGATATTCAGCTCTTCATAATCTTTTTCGTAGGCACCGCCTGTATAGATGAACGTGCGGACCTGCTGACCGGTCAGGACGCCAAGCACAAACGCATAATCGGAAACACCATGCATTTCCGCACTGCCGACAATAATGCAATGGGTAACCTGCAGCACGTCCTTCAGATCTTTCAGGAAATCTGAATGGGAAAGCCCTTTATAGATAAAAATCTTTCGATATTCAGCTTTATAGCCTGCAAGGAAATTTTCCGCAGCCATCGTGTCCGGATCCTGACAGGGTGCAATAATCAACCATCTCATGCATATTATTATAGTATATAGCAGAAGTTTTAACAAGGGAAAGCATTTTAAAAGTAACAGACTTTCAATCAGACTGAGGCAGCAGAAAGCAGATGCGTAGTGTCAGCCTGAAGGGCAATAAAAAACCCCGATAGAAACTATCGGGGTTGGATGCCAGCGAACAGAATCGAACTGTTGACATAAGGATTTTCAGTCCTCCGCTCTACCAGCTGAGCTACGCCGGCAATCACTTAGGATGGTTAGTATCATATAGTTTTTTATAATTTGTGTCAATAGGAAATATACTTTTTTTCTTTTTTTTCGAAAAAAAAAGCTGTACGACACGAGTGCCGTACAGCCGGATTTTTTTAATTAGAGTTGATTTATTTTCAGCGCTTGAGGCTCAGAACAGTCTCAAGCATTGAATCCCCTGTCTGGATGGTCTTTGAGTTTGCCTCAAAGCCGCGCTGAGTAACAATCATGTCTGTCAGCTGCTCAGTCAGATCGACGTTTGACATTTCGAGTGTACCAGCGAGCAATTTGCCCTTTCCGGCCGTGCCGCTCTCACCCACGCTTGCCATACCGCTGTTGATAGATTCAGCGAACATGGTATCGCCCTTCTTCTCCAGACCGCCCTGGTTCGTGAAGCTTGCCATTGCAATCTGTCCGATGGTGCGGGTGGAACCGTTAGAATAAACACCGGTGATGGTTCCGCTCTGGTCAATCTTGAAATTATCAAGGTAGCCGAGCTTGTAGCCGTCCTGGTAGTTTGCCTTGGTGGTGCTCTTTGAAGCGCTCTGGGTAATCGTACCGTTCATGGTACCGATGGTACCAAGATTCAGGTTGAAGGTCTGGCGGTACGGGTTGCCGCCCTCATCTGCATTGCTGTCAGCAACATCAAATGAAGTCTGCAGAATGACTTCTCCGGTGGGAGCAGTCGTATTGCCAGCGCTGTCCGTTACGGAGCGGAGCGTGCCCATATTGTCGAAATTCAATGTGTAGGTGTTGGTAACGCCGTCGGTCGTACCAAGACCGATCCGGGTGTTCGTACCAGCCTCGGATTCGGGGTCAACATTCACCGTAACTGTCCACTGGTTCGGGTTGCCGGGAACCTTCTGGAAATCCATCTGGAGCTTGTGGGCAGTACCGTAGGTATCATAGATATCAACTTCAGTCTGCCACGTACCTTCGGCAACCTGGTTCGGATTGTTCGGGTCGGTGATTTCAGGAGTGTTCTTGTTCAGGTTGCAGACATAGTTGACGTTCTGCGTTGCCTTGGGCGGATCCTTCTGCCCCACCGGAATTGTAAGATCGCCGGGGGTCGCTGAGGTCCGCAGAATCTGCTCGCCGTTCACGTCTTCTGCCATCCAGCCCTGCACACGCAGACCGTTGGCAGGATTTACCAAAGTACCGTTGCAGTCAACGCCGAAAACACCGGCACGTGTATAGAAAGTCTGGTCTCCGTTCTTCATGACGAAGAAACCATTACCCTGAATGGCAATATCAGTAGAAACACCCGTTGACTGGAGGTTACCCTGCGTAAAGATGGTGTCAATCGCAGCAACGCTCATACCCAGACCAACTTCCTTCGGATTAACGCCGCCGACTTCTTCCGTGGGACGTGCAGCACCACTCAGCTGCTGGCTGATCATGTCCTGGAAGTCAACACGCCCGCGTTTGAAACCATAGGTATTGACGTTGGCAATGTTATTGCCGATGACATCCATCCTTGTCTGGTGATTCTGCAGGCCGCTTACGCCGGCATAAAGTGATCTCATCATATACTTACCCTCGTTTTAAGTGTTAGTCGCCGTAAACGGCCGTAATTTGTTTCATATCATAATACATGTTGCCAACCTTCACCTGCGGATTGTTACCGTAGGTCACGGCATCTACAACACCCGTGAGCTGCACGCCGCCAACGTCAATGTCAACAGCCCTGCCAATGGTATTCACTGCCTGTGAAGAATTCAGCATGGCATTCATCTTCTCAAAATTGGCGTTCATGTTCGTCATCTGTTCAAGAGAGCTGAACTGCGCCATCTGGGCGATGAATTCGGTATCTTCCATGGGAGAGGTCGGATCCTGATTGGAAAGCTGGGTGATAAGCAGCTTCAAGAAATCATCTTTCCCCAAAGACTGATTGATTGTGCGACCGTTCACGGCAAGAGACTTGTTGAACGAATCCACCTCCATGTTCAGTTTTGCCTGTTCCTGAGCGCTCATCGTGGTGTTCAATGAGATTGCGCTTTCCATTTCCATTCTATACTCCTTTCCTTAACAAAAGCAAAAGACTTGGAACGCCGCTGTTACGCAACGACGTCAATATGATGGTCACTGCCACCGCTGTATGCTCCCACCGCAGCATGCGAACCGGCGCTATGGCTGCCGCTGCTTCCCTCTGCTTCCTGGGCAAAACTGCCAAACGTTTTATTGGCAAAGAACTGTCCGCCGGCCTGCTGCCCCTGCTGGAACTGCCCGCCGTCAGCGTTGGAGGCAAGGTTCAGATTGAAGCTCGCAGTGTCAAACCCGCTCTGGTGGAATGCCTGCTTGAGCGTATCAAGGTTCTGCTTAAAAGCCTCAAAGGCTTCCTTGCTGGCAACCGTTATCTGCCCCTCTATACCCTTATCGGTCAGCTGCAAACTAATCTTTACATTTCCCAGGGACTCGGGTTTCAAATTCATGTTGATGGTACCGCTGTTACCGTCCTTGAGGATAATATTGCCCGCCTTCACGAATTCGGGAGCCTGCTGCTGGATCTGGTTGGAAAGCATTTCCTGGAACGTAGAACCGCTTGCACCGGCTGCCTGGTTGTTTGCAGACAGAATATCCTGCTGAGCGGTGTTGGCAAGGTTCAGCGTAAGATCAACATTGCTGCTATTCTGGCGTGCGGCTTCCGCAACAAGCAGGTCAGAGCTGTCTTCCTGCAGGGACGCAAGCTTTGCATCCTTACCGCGCTGGTCAATAATGGTGAAAACCTGTCTTGATTCCGGGGCTGCGTCAGATGCAGCAGCGGCAGGAACTTTTCTGCCGGCACCGGCGTTTTCCTTTACAGATGCAGGACGGACATTTTTGCCGGCAGCTTTAGCGTCCACGGCGGCAAGCACGGGTGCAGCTTCTGCCGGTGCTTCCTCAGGAACTGAGCCGGCATCCACGACGGCAAGCAGCGCCGCATCATTCTCCCCTGCGGAAGGGGCTGCCTGCTCCGGAACAGCGTTCTGAGCCGCAGCAAACTGCACTGCAGAAGACGATGCCTGCACTGCAACGGCAGCACTGTCCTGCACGGCAAGTTCTGCACCGTCAGCAACGGAAACTGTTTCCGCGGGAAGCGGCTCAGCTGCAGGCTGCGGAACATTCAGTGCCGCAAGCGCTGCATCCATGCTGCCGGACAGCTCCACGGGCTGCATTTCCACCGCCGCCCCATCGCTTTCCGTACGGGAAGCGGCAATTTCGGCGCGGTTCTCCCCGTCTGCACGTTCTTTTTCGGGATTCCGTGCTGCAAGCTCTGCGGCAGTTTCTTCCTTCGATTCCGGCTCCGGTGACTTCTCCGCCGCTGCACACTGTTCTGCGGCAGCAGCGTCTTCCTTTGCCAGGGAGGCTGCATATTGTTTTTTCTGTTCTGATTTTTTGCTTGCGGACGCCTTTTCAAGCATCGCTTTGAAAGATGAATCTGAAGCTTTGGTCGGCTTTAGTGCTGTCTCCGGCTTCTCTGTGGAGACAGTCTGAGGGGTCAAAAACTGTACATTCAATGCCTGCATCGGCAACCTCCGCGACGAACACCGCAGAAGCACCGGCAGGCATCTTTTTCAATCGAGGGATGTCGGCTTGTTTGCCATCTTGCGCTGGATTTCCGCGGCCCTGTCAGCGGGCAGCAGTGACAGCCAGTACGCACCCATAGAAGAAGTGCCTTCGGCAGCAGCGACCTTCTCTGCACAACGCAGCACGTCTATGACATCCTGGTCATCCATTGCCTCTATGATGGCAACGGCCTTGACAGGCTGCATACCGTTCAGGTTCGCTACAATCTGCTGAATGTTCCTATCTCTTTCATCGGCCTTTTTCTTCTCATTGTTGAATGTTTTTTCACGTTCTTCCTGCGCCGTCTGCCTGTCCTGCAGCTCCTGCGCTATCTGCGCATTGTTTTCTTCCTGTTCGCGGATATCGGATTCGCGCTTATCCAGCTCTTCAATGCGGACATCAAGAGATTCAAGTCGCTTTGCAAAACGGTCGTTGTCCAAATCTGCTTCCGCCAGATTCCCCGGAGAGGAAGCCGCATCGGAAGTCACAGGCGTCAGCCCCACCAGTTTGTACACAGGCGCGACAATTTTCTTCGCCTGAATCAGCCCGAGGAAGTCAAACCATATCACCCCGAACAGCGCGACTATTATGATAAGTATAAAAAGCAAGACAGACTTACCTAAAACTTTGGTATGCGACACGGCAAAACTCCTGGCAATGACAGTTCAAGGGCAGCCCCGGAAAACCTGCGGGTTTTATGCCGCCAAACAGAGCGGCTTAAAACATCGCATTTTCAAAGTTACCTCGGAAAAGTGCAATTTTCCGGGGCACCCTTCAAGTTGACCGTCAGCATTGCAAAGTAACGGTCAACTCTACTTATCGGTATTTTTTTAAGCTGAATGAAGGATTATTTTTGCCGCATTTACTTTTTTATCAGCCCGCCGATGGCAGAACCGAGCGTAATGTCATTGTCGCAGCTTACAACCTCGTAGTACAGGCCGCGCTGGCGCACAAGCACGTCTTCAAGGTAGGCCTCCACACGGCTGTGCACCTTGTACGTTTTGTAGAACGAGGTGCCGTCGCAGAGCAGACAGACCGGAAGATTGGGGCTCTTCCCCTTCCCGCTCTTGATAACGGCAGCGGAAAGCAGTGCAGCGGCCATACGGGCAGTGCGCTCCACCACGGCATCGAGCAGTTCAAAGAGGCGCACGTAATCTTCTTCCGTGGCAGATTCAGCGGCTTTTGCCCCCAGCACGGATGATGTGTTGTACGGAGCATGCAGGAAGGAATCCATCTCTATCTGGGTAAGGCCTTCCAGCTGCAGCAGGGAATCCGCAAATTTCTTGCTGAACAGCCCCTCTGCGGCAGCGGTATGGATAACCTCAAAGCTCAACGGTCCCAGGTAGGCACCGGAGCAGTGCTTTTCCATAATGCCGCTGCCCGGCTTAACGCTCTTTTTGTCATAGGCAATGTCAAAATCCGAGCAGCTGACAGCGTTGAATTTACCGCTTTCGCAGACGATAATCTGTTCCTTGAGTCCCTTGTAAGCGGGATCCTCAGGCTGGATATAGGCGCTGTTCATGCCGGTACCAAGGATGAAACCGACATAGGAAGAATAGCGCTTGCCGTTTGCGGCAGTGGCAGCACCGGCAAGCAGGGCGGCAACAGTGTCGTTGAGCAGGGAGATATGCATCTTGTTCTTCCAGCCGTGCTCGGCGAGTGCCTTTGCAAGCTCCTTGCCGATATGGCAGCCGACAACTTCCGGTGCCTTGATTTCCTTGGAGAAACCGATGAGCACGCCGTCACCGTCCTCCGTGATGGTCATCGGGTAGGAGAAGCAGAAGCCGATATTCGTTGACTTATCCTTAAGATGTTCAAGATTTTCTGCAAACTGATTGAAGAATTCCTTGCGGGACAGCTCGCGCTCAATGCCCGGCATCTTTGTTTTTTCCATAAATTCAATGCTGGGATTGCAGTTTGCATCAAAGGTCACCAGGCAGGAGCGGAAATTCGTGCCGCCGGCATCAATGACAATGACGCTCTCATTTGCGGCGGTCTTGGACGGCGGGGTGCAGAACGTGCGGATCATGTCCTCGCCCGCCGGACGGCCGGAAAGCCCTTCATGCATATCGAAAAGAAGCGCATCGATGACGGAATTGATATCCTGGTGTACAGGAAAATTATGCTTGCCCAAAAAAGCTGCGACAGCAGTATTCATTAAAAACTCCTTAAAATGCAAAATCCGGAAAGCGCAGTTCCCGGCAGAATGCCCGCATGCGCCGGCATCCCCTTGCTTCTTATTTTAGCATAAATTACGGAAATTTCAATAGAGCTGCTCCCAAAACCAAGACTTTCGCCCCGACTTATTCCGCTGCCATCCTGTGCAGATACGCACATAAACTTGAAAAACGCAGAATCTTGTGCTACTATATGGCGTCCCTGCCGGGGTCTGGAGGAAATATGAGAAAAACATTCTTTTTGCTGGTCACCTTGCTCCTTGCCGGAACGGCCTTTGCAAACGACACCTACTTTTTTACGTCGGGCGGCAATCTGATTCCAGCGGAAGAAAAGAATATTTCAATCCAGATGAAATCAGAGGTGATTACCATTGTCCTGCAGCCGGATTATTATGAAATTACCGTTGATTTTAACTTTTACAACACCGGAAAAACAACGGAATTACTGGTGGGATTTCCGTTCTTTGAGGCGGGAATCGGCGGTCATGGAAAAATCTATGATTTCAAGTGCTGGACCAACGGGGAGCTGAAAGATTATTCCGACATGCCCCTGATCCGGGAATTCTCAAATCACAATTACAATGCAGAAAACTTGGAAAATGCCTATACAAGAACCATAGCGTTCCCGGCAAAGAAAAGCACCTCGACGAAGGTCAATTACAAATCTGAATACGGCTTTGACACGGACGGACAAATCATTAAGTACCTTTACGGCACAGGAAGCAGCTGGAAAGGTTCTATCGGTGAAATAACCATTATATTGGAAAACAATCTTCCCTATGCGCGGCCCAATGAGTTTGAACTGCCAAAAGGAAAGTCAACGCCATTCACCCGCATTGCAGACAACAAGTGGGAAGCCCATTTTTACAAGATTGAACCAAAGTACACAGACTGCATTACTATACATACAGGCAACATCCTTGATGATACCGGCCCCAAGTGCTTTCCCTCCTATTTTAAATTCAACCGGGTCAAAGCAGAAAAAGACTGGCTTTTCTGGTATACCAGGCCCCAGTTACGGATTGTACGGAATGCACTCTACGCCCTGCACGGATATAATTTCAAGTCAGCAGACCTGAAAGAATTATTCACTGAATGGGGAAAATACTGGTATCCTGAATACACCGTAAACCCTGCTTTCACTGAAAATGAACTTTCAGATATTGAAAAATATAATATTCAGCTGATTCTGACGGAAGAAGAAAGCCGCAGCAAGTAAAACCGAAGAACCGGCGGAACAGCCCCGCTTGAATTATCGCTAAGGAGTCCTATGTCACTGGAAGAAAACCTGAAAGACGAGCTGAACCCGGAACAATACCGCGCGGTAACCACCGTAGACGGCCCCATCCTCATTATTGCGGGCGCCGGCAGCGGCAAGACACGCGTTATCACGTACCGCATCGCGCACATGCTGGAAAAAGGCATTCCCCAGAGCCAGATACTGGCGCTCACCTTTACCAACAAGGCAGCAAAGGAAATGTCCGAGCGCATCAAGGGGCTTACGGGTAAAAAGCTGCAGAACCTTACCGTGAGCACTTTCCACGCATTCGGCGTGCGCATTCTGCGGCAGGATATAGAGCAGCTCGGCTTCCGCAGCAATTTTTCCATCTATGACGAAACCGACCGCTCGGCACTCATCAAGGAGACCGGACGGGAACTGAAATTCACCGCGGACGCGCTGGACGTCTACAAAATCGGCTGCCTTTTCAGCGACATCAAGACCGGGCGCAAGAACTGGGAAAGCGCAAACGACATGTACCGCAGCCTCTACGAAGGCTACCAGGAGGGGCTCAAGCTCTACAATGCCGTGGACTTCGACGACCTCATCACGCTGCCAATCCGCCTGTTCCGCGAGCACCCGGACGTGCTTGCCCGCTACAAGGAGCGCTACCGCTACCTGATGGTGGACGAATTCCAGGACACAAGCCACCAGCAGTACGAGATGATGCGCCTGCTGGCTGACAGGAACGTTGCCGTCGTGGGCGACGACGACCAGAGCATCTACAGCTGGCGCGGGGCCGACTACCAGAACATCATCAATTTTGAAAAAGACTTCCCCGGCGTAACGGAAATCCGCCTTGAACAGAACTACCGGTCCACCGGTACCATCCTTGCGGCAGCAAACGGCGTCATAAAGCACAACACCAACCGCAAGGACAAGGAACTGTGGAGCGGAAACGGCAGCGGACGCCCCATAGAAATCTACATGCCGGAAAACGAGGCTGCAGAGGCAGACTTCATTGCGGAAAGCATACAGGGTATCTGCGCGGAAGAAAAGCGCCACTACGATGAATTCGGCGTGCTCATGAGGGCAAACACCCAGAGCCGCCCGCTGGAAGAAGCCTTTCTGGAGAACAACATCCCCTACACGATGAGCGGCGGTACCAGCTTCTTCGAGCGGAAGGAAATTAAGGATATCATCAGCTACCTGCGCGTCATCGCAAACCATGACGACGACATCAACCTGCTGCGCATTATCAATACCCCGCGCCGGGGCATCGGCAGAAGCACCATCGAATCTGTCAACAAGGTGGCGGGCACGCTGGGAGTTTCGCTCTGGGAGGCCCTGAAGGCAATCATTGCCGCACCGGAAGACGAATGCCCCGTAAGCGCAGGAACGAGGGCGGACCTGGAGGCTTTTACGTCGCTCATCGAGGGCAACAAGAGCATGCTCGGCGGCAAGGGGCTGAGCAAGAAAGTGCAGGCACTCGTTGATGACATCAATTACTTTGACTACCTCATCGGCGAATACCCCAAGAGCGAAAAGGCGGCCCGCTTCAAGTACATGAACATCGAAAGCCTGATCAAGAGCATGGAACAGTGGGAAAACAACCCGGAGCATGAAGATACAAGCCTGTATGCCTACCTGAACCGCATCACCCTGCTCTCCCGCGACGACCTTGACGACGGGGAGGAAGACAAGGGCAAGGTAAACCTGATGACTGTGCACGCAAGCAAGGGGCTGGAATTCCCCGTCATCTTCATTGCGGGGGCGGAAGAAGGCCTTATGCCCCATGCCCGTGCCGTCGAAGAAGGCGGAGATACTGCGGTGGAGGAAGAGCGGCGCCTTTTCTACGTCGCAGTCACCCGCGCCCGCGACAGGCTCCTCATATCATCGTGCCAGCACCGCAGGCGGATGCAGGCAACGGTGGAGTGCGAACCAAGCCGCTTTCTGGACGAAATACCTGCAAATCTGGTAAAATACCACGAACCATCGAAAGAAGTCGGCTCAGAGGACGCGCATGAGATGCTGCAGAACATGCTCAAGAACCTTGCACACCCGCGCGTACCCAAGCTGTAGGCAGAAAAACAGAGGAGACAGGCAAGCGATATGAATGCATCATGGAGAACAAAAAGAGCCGGCAGGAGCAGCCCGGCTGCAGTACGCAGAACGGCGGGTCCGGCATCAGGGCTGGTATCAGCAATGCTGCTGGCAGCAGCAATGCTGCTGGGGGCCTGCCAGAGTACGGCGGTGGAAGAAAAACCGGCGCCTGCAGACGCGCAGACCACGGCACAGCAGCAGTTTCTGGGCTTCCGCTACGAGGATCCCGGCATAAAAATTGAATGTGAGAAAATGCAGCTGAGCGGCTGCAGTGCCGCTACTGACGAAACGGCCAGCGGAGGAGCATACATCACCCTGTCAGCAAAGGAATCTGCGGCGGAATGCCGTGTGCTTCTTCCGGCGGGAAACTACGAGTGCCTTGTTGCGGAAAAAGCCTATGACAACGAGCACGCCACGTTCCACCTGTACATTGATGAAGCTGCAAGCCGCCTGTACCCCAGCAATCCCCCGCTCGGCATGTGGGAGCTGACGACCCGCGTCCCCGTCTACCTGAAGCTGGAGGAGGAGCGGACCGTAACAGTAACACTCAGGAGCGACGGACCGGCAAAAAAAGGTCAGACCGGCATGGCACTTGACTACATCCAGTTCGTGCGCCAGTAGTTTTCCAAGATACCATTTACTTGCCAAGGTCAAGCATGCGCCTGTCCCATGAGGCAGGCGGGTCTTCCACAATGCTCCAGTCAAAGTCAAGCACGCCGTGCGGCGGGAACGGAGACGGAGCAGGCGGCTTGCGGCGGGCATTCTGCTCCGCAACAATCTCTTCCAGCGTGCGGGTACCTTCGGTGAGCGTCAGATACGGCTCCCCAAATGCACAGATGGTAGAAGTACGCACCGTATAGGATGACACCGTACCGTCAGCCGACTGTATCTTCTTTTCCACGAGCACAGAATTGCTCGTATATTTCTGCGGGAAATCCTTGCTCTTGTCGATATTGCGGATTTTTGTGCGCCGCCCCAGCGTACATGTATAAGTCTTTCCGCCAGAGGCAATCATCTTGGGTACCGAGTAGCTTCTGTCTCCATCGGTAAACTCAGCCAGGGCATCTGCATCATAATCCATGTCTGTACGCCAGTAGCGTATATGGTAGACCGCGCCGTCGGCAACATAGTAGGAAAGCAGCTCGTTACTGGTAACGGGAGGGCTTATCAGTATGCCGTTCGCGTTCCCAGCATCCTGCCAGTACCCGCCCAGCAGGTTCCCGGACTGAATCGTGATGCCGTCCAGCAGTGCGCCCTGGGGAACCGAATCACTGTCCTCTTTTTTTATGGCAAAATTAAGGTATAGCTTATTCCCGATGACGGCAACCGGCACATGGTACGAACGCTCGCCGCCGATTTTTTTGCCGGCATAGCGGATTTCTACATCCCAGGCACCGCTCGGCTCCTGTTCCGCCGTCAGCTGGTCGCCATCAGCCTGCGTTACCGGCATATTGTATGCGCTGGTAAAAAGCTGGTCGGTCAGCGGCGTAAAGTGCAGCTCCATCTGCTCCGGTACCGCAGGAACGGTGTCATTGCGGTCGGGGGAATGTTCAGCAGTGTATGCACTGCTTTCGGCAGCGCGGTCGTTGTACCACTGGTAAAACGTCCTGAGCACCACGTTCGGCACGGTGCCCCCCGTGGCAGAGGAAATATAGTGCGTATCGAACACGACGTAGCGGCTGTCATTCTGCCAGATGCCTTCAAGCAGCAGCGGAACCTCGCCTGCCGCAACCGCCGTTACCTGTCCTTCCCCCTGCACGGCCGCATCCTGAGCATACAGTGCACCGCCTGCCCCAGGAGAAGCAAGAAGTGCAAGGCAGAGCGCCGCAGCAAGAGAAGTACCCTTCGTTGTCATGGTATACATGTTCACTTTTCTATTATCGGACACAGGCAGGCGCAAAAGTACCCCTCCGGCGGCAAAAAAGCGGGGGAACAGCATGCCCCTTGCCCGCGCTGCTAGCGGGCATCCGGCGCGGCATGATCCTTTCCCGAACACAGTGTGCCCGACTGGGAAACAAAGGGACGGGTAGCAAAGCGGCTTCCGATGCTGTCACGTGCCGCATAGCGGATTATTTTCCGCGCATCAAAGGCCTGCTGCACAAGCGCATCAATGTCCATATCGCGGTAAATCTGCTGCGATTCCTCCACAGATGCCTTGAGCACCGGATGGCGCGGGCTGAACAGTACGCAGCAGTCTTCGTACGGCAAAATGGATGTATCATAGGTACCGATTTCCCGGGCAGTATCCACGATTTCTTCTTTGTCCATGCCAAGCAGCGGACGCAGCAGCGGATACTGCGCAAAGCTTTCCGTTACCGCAAGATTCTCTACGGTCTGGCTGGCAACCTGCCCCAGGCTTTCACCCGTGATAATGCAGTCTGCCTGTATGCGCTGCACCAGCAGGTTTGCAGCCTGCATCATGCAAAGACGGAGCATAAGCGTGCTGTACGGCTCCGGTGCCTTCTGTTTTATGCGCATCTGCACGTCGGTAAAGGGAATGATGTTCAGATGGGTGTCCACACCGTAGTCCGCTATGATGGAAGCCAGATCCTCCACCTTTTTCTGCGCCTCCTCCGAGGTATACGGATAGGAATGAAAATACACGCACTCCACCTTCATACCCCGCCGCATCATACGGTAGCCGGCAACGGGACTGTCAAGGCCGCCGCTAAGCAGCAGCAGGCCCTTCCCGCTTACGCCGACCGGCAGACCGCGGCAGGTTTTCTTCTGGTCGGAATACACATAGCAGTGCTTGCGCACTTCCACGTACATCACCACGTCCGGATGATGCAGGTCAACGGTAAGGATACCATTGTCAAAGACCTCTCCCGCCGCCTGTGCGCATATCTGATAGGAATTGAGCGGGAACGACTTGTCCTCGCGGCGTGCTTCTACCTTAAAGCTCCGGGCCCCCTGTGCCTTTGCCTCCTTTGCAAGCTCCGTGACGGCGCTGCGGATGGCGGAAATGTCCTTGTCCACGGCACGCACCTTTGCCCAGCCGGTAATCCCCAGCAGGTGATCAAGCGCATATTCCACGCCGGGGCAGGATGCTGCAGTGCAGCGCACGTAGAGCCGGCCGGCCTGCGTATGAACCTTGGCGTCAACCGATTCCAGTGCTACGCGTGCATTCGTAACCAGCTGCTTTTCAAAGAGGTGCATGTTGCTGCCTTTCAGCGTCAGCTCGCCGACCTTGCCCAAATAGGTCTCTGTGTACAGGGCATCATCAAGTTTTTCTTTCGTTTCCATATCGTTTCCTGCAGACGGCTTCCAAGGAGGAAGCTCCGCAAAAGCAAGAGTTTTTGCCGGCGCCCCTAGAACGTAAAGCGCACACCTAAAGTCAAGTAGTTTTTTATGATGTGGTCAATCATTCTATTTTTCCATTCATTCTGGAAATGAGTAACAACATCAGTCCCCGTATAGCTGCCGGAGCCATCAATGGCGTACAAATTGTTCCCCAGCGAAACAACCCGCCCCCCTGGATATATGTTACTGTCAACACCCATATTTCCAATATATTCAAATGTATAACCAGCATTAAGGGCAAGTGTACCCACGCCGAAAGACGGGAAGGTATAGTCAGCATCAACACTCGTCTGAATCAGCAGCAGCTTGTGCTCCTGATTCAGGAAATTAAGGCTGTTCCATGCAGACTCAACATGAGTTCCTCCGTCGTGGACATCCCGATACGGATCCCCGAACATGGAATGCATGCGTATACTGCCGTCCGTGGCATACATGCCGTTTTCAGAAAGCAGATACAATAACGCTTCTTCCTCTGTAAGGCTTTCCGCCAGGTTCCCGTGGCTCACCAGCGTCGTACCGATTTTCAGATGGAAATTCTTTGCCGGCGTCAGCTCCACGGAAGTGAAGACTGCAAGGCTGTTGGGCGGCAGCGTGGATCCCATCGGTATCCCGTTGTTTGTATAGTCCTGGTAATTGTACATCTGCGGCGTCATACCGGCAGTACCAGAGAGGGCGCCGGCGGTGGCATATTCCCAGTGCGTGTAAGTATACGGCAGCACCGCCGCCATGCGGATTTCCATCTTGTTCATGATGGCGCTTTCCGGCGTATATGCAGCGCCCAGCTGCATTGCAATGCGGTTCTTTGACTTAAAGCTAAAGTCCTTGACCATCTTGTTTACGTCTATGTCGTCCACGAAGATATCAGCCGCAAGAAGCAGTCCCTTGTACGGGCGGAACTTGAGCAGCAGTCCCATCTGCAGGTTATCCGCATTACCGCCGATTCCCTGCGCCGCCATGTAGGGCACCGGCAGCAGATAGGAAAGGTCAAAGCGGTTGCCGTAAACCATGGTCTCGTAGTAGCTGAGCGAAAGATTGGGCAGGAATTTGTACTCAATCGCATGGAAAGCAAGGAATTTGCCGGGCGCAAGGTTAGAGCCGTCATAACTGTATGTGGCGCCGATAGCAGAATACTGCTGCGCGTACGACCATTTTTTCTTTACAATAGAAAACGAAAGATTCGCCGCATGGTAGGCACTGTCATTGAGCGCAAGCCCTGCATCGCGGAAGGGACCGTACCCGGAGCGGTAGATACCGGCCTGAAGGAACAGGTCGCTGTGTCCGATAGATATCACGTCATTCACGTCTATGTAGCCGTACAGCGGTCCCAGCGATGCGGCATCCTGCCGGGCGTCGTGGGGAGAATTCTCCATGCGGGGCAGGAACCATGCGTCACTCTCCTCCGAACGGATATTGAGCCCCAGACGGTAGCTCATGGAAATCCAATCCTTGTACAGCAGCATGTCACCGGCAATGGACGGATTCGTCGACACCATGACGGGATACTTGTGGTACAGCGAATCACCGTCTTCATAGGAATCCTCCGTACCGGCAACAACAAAACCGGCATCGCCCTGTGTATCAGCCGTTACATACCAGGCCTTGCCCATAAGCTTCTGCCAGTATTCAATGGCAAGATCCACATCATGCTTGCTGCCGCGCTTTATGACATTCTGCAGGATGTTCTGAATGCTGGCCAGTGAATACGGGCGCAGCGGCGGCACTTCGCGCAGCAGTCCCCGGTTCTCCCAGCTTTCCACTAATGTATAGAAATAATCATCCGGATCCACGCCAACCTGCGCATGGACATGAAAAGCGGCAAGCAGCAGTACCGCAGAGAACAGTTTTTGTATTTTCTTTTTTATCAATTTCACCATCTTTCTACCGGAACGACATTCTGAACTTGCTATTTGCCGGACATGCATGTTCCGGGTAGCAGCCAGGTCCGCCCGAAAAACGAACACGACAGCCACAAGGGGAACAGTTCCCCAGAAAGAACATGCAGTAAGAACCGAAACACACTAGTGAACGTGTTCGGAAAGCAAAGGGCTTCCGAACAGCTCTATCTAGAATACCATATTATATGAAAAGAAACAAGCAAGAAGAAAACAGAACGAGGTCTCAAACCTCAAGACTGTTTCAACTCAACGGCATCCACCGCAGCCTGAAGTTCTTCAGAACTAACCGGCCCGGGGAATTTTTCCAGTACCTTCTGGTAGAAAGCAATGGTACGCCGCCCGTGGATGTCCAGCGAGAAACGCCGCGAAACTTCCAGCGCATACCGTCCGAATTCGGCACATTTGTCCGGGTTGTCAATCAAATCGATCAGGTAGGAAACAACCTCGTCATCCGTTGAGCCCTCGTAGCCGTCCTTTCCGTGGAACACCGTGTCCGCAAAGCTTGTGTCCCTGCGGCAGACCACCGGAAGCCCCAGCGAAAGGGCTTCAAGGATGGTCATTGAGTGCATCTCGGACAGGGAAACGGTAACAAAGATGGAACCGATGGCATAATATGCGCTCAGTTTTGTCCAGTCCACAAAGCCGGCAAACAGGATTCTGTCGCCCAGCCCGGCTTCCTGCACCCGTTCCACCAGCGTATCATACGCGCCGCCGTCTCCCACAAAGAGCATCTTTGCATTGTTCCGCTCCGTCACCACGCGCTTCATGATTTCAAGCAGCTCGATAACGCGCTTTTCTTCCACTACGCGCCCCACGTACAGCACCACGCGGTCGTCTTCCCGTATGCCGAACTTGCTGCGGAGCGCTGCCTTATCGGCCTCCGTGCACTGGCGGGCGGTAAATTTGCACGTATCGATGGCGTTCGGCACAATGGCAGAGGGAATGTGCGGCAGCATGAACGGCTTGTTGAAATAATCATGAGCCTTCTGCGACACATTTATGAATGCGTAGAACTTTTTGTAGACAAGCTGCACACCTTTGCGGATAACCCTGCGGGGGATAATCTTCCCCATTGCCAGGTAATATTTATAGTAATCTTCCCACATGGTATGCGTAGTCGCCACGACGGGAATTCCCAGCTCCCGCCCGGCAACAATGCCCATGTGCCCGATGAAAAATTCTGTATGCGCGTGGATGAGCTCCACATGGTGTTTCTGAAGGAAATCCAGCACCAGCTTTTTGTGCGGCAGACCCAGATACTGCCCGTCCCCGACGGGAGAAGGTATCGAAGTTACCCGCAGGACATCCGGCTCTTCCGGCTGCACGGCATCGCCGTGTGCCTCCACAGTCACAATCACCACGTTGTGTCCCAGCTGCTCCAGAGCCTTGCGGAGCTGAACGACAACCGTCACTATACCGCTTTTCGTAGGAATATAGCTGTCTGAAAATAGTGCGATATTCATCCCTTCATTCTACCTCAAATATACATAAGAGACAAGAGAGCATAAAGCCCCTGCTTTCCGCTGCAAGTCTGGACTTTTACGCCCTGCCCCGCTATAATCTGCGTATGACGGCAGCGGAAAAACAAAACATATATGTATTCTTAAAAAAAACAGATGACTGGCTCCATGGTTACACAAGTCCGGATTTCTGCACCGGCACCTTCATGGACGATATGGAGATTGCACCTCCGCCACCGCAGGCTGTGGACTCCAATAATTTAATTCAATCCACAGAACATTTTAATACAGAATCAACAACCACAAACGAGGCTAAGCAGACAGGCGGCGGCGCAACGCTGGAAAGCGTAGCAGCAAAAGTCCTGCAGTGTACAAACTGTGCCCTTGCCCGCGGGCGCACACATGCCGTGCCGGGGGAAGGCGTACTTCATCCGGCAGTCATGGTCATTGGAGAAGGCCCCGGCGAAGACGAAGACAAAACCGGGCGCCCATTTGTGGGGCGTGCCGGGCAGCTGCTCGACAAAATGCTTGCCGCCATCAGCCTTGACCGCCGCTGCAACTGCTACATAGCAAACATCGTCAAGTGCCGTCCGCCGCAGAACCGCACCCCGCTGCCCGAAGAAGCAGCTGCGTGTTCCGGCTACCTGGAGGCACAGATTCACCTGCTGAAGCCCCGGATGATACTGGCGATGGGACGCACTGCCGTGCAGAATCTGCTGCAGACTCCGCAGGGCATCAATGCGCTGCGGGGCAAATTCTTTGCATACCGGGGAATACCGCTGCTTGCCACCTATCATCCCAGCGCCCTCCTGCGCAATGCCGACCTCAAACGGCCGGCCTGGGAGGATCTTAAGGTTTTCCGCGCCCGGCTGGAGGAACTGTGCCCCGGCTACGAAGAGCCCTTTGCCGCACAGCAGCGGAACGGTCAGTAGCAGATGCCGGTTTTCATAGAAGTGGCCCTGAACGTGCCGCTCGATCAGACTTTTACCTACACCGTGCCCGCAGATTCGCCCGTGGCAGCAGACCTTGGCGAAAAAGAGCTTTCCGCTGCATTTTTCGGGCGCCGTGCCGAGGTGCGTTTCGGCAACAGGAAAATGACAGGTTTCGTCGTGGGAGCATCGCACAGCCTGCCGCCAGCCTGCCCCGTCGGCATGGAAAAAATCCGCCCCGCCGTACGATTCATCGACAATGAAGCAGTCCTTACCCCGGAACTCTACGCTACCGCCCGCTGGATGGCAGCATACTATCTTTCCCCCATCGGCGAGACCATCGCTGCAATGGTGCCTTCCGGCAGACGTGAAAGCGATGCAGCGGGTTTCTCCTTCGAAGAGGACGAGACAAGCTTTGAACGGCGCAGACTGAGCGAGGAACAGCTGCATGCAGTAGACGGAATTCTTGATCCGCAGGAAAAACGGCGCTACCACTACCTGTACGGCGTAACCGGCAGCGGCAAGACAGAGGTTTTCCTGACTGCCGCAGAAAAAGTAATGGCACAGGGCAAGGGCGTCATCTACCTGGTGCCGGAAATCGGACTCACTCCGCAGGTCACAGAAGCGGTGGTCAGGAGATTCGGCAATACAGCGGCAGTGCTGCATTCCGCGCTCACGCCAAGCCAGCGTCTTGGAGAATGGAAGCGCATACTCAGCAGAGAAGCACGCGTGGTGATAGGGGCACGGAGCGCGGTTTTCGCACCGGTGCCGGATCTGGGACTGATTATCATCGATGAGGAACATGACGCCTCGTACAAGTCAGGTTCTTCCCCGCGCTACCACGCGCGGCAGGTTGCCATGTACCGCGCGGCAGCACATGCTGTCCCGCTCGTCATGGGTTCCGCAACGCCTTCCGTGGAAGCCTGGCACCTGATGCAAAGCGGCACCATTGTACGGCACACGCTTTCACGGCGGCTGGCGGGCGGTGCCCGGCCGGAAATCCGCTGCATCAACCTGAGCCTTGAAAAGGACGGCGGCTCAAGCCTTTCCGCCGCGCTCACCGACGAAATGCGGCAGACGCTCCAGCAGAAACGGCAGATAATTCTCTTTCTGAACAGACGCGGCTTTACGCACTTTTTCCGCTGCAACAGCTGCGGCTATGAACTGACGTGCAGGAACTGCTCGGTGTCGCTCACTTACCACAAAAACGAAAACCGGCTGCGCTGCCACTACTGCGGCTACTCCGTGGAACCGCCGAAGCTCTGTCCGCAATGCGGCTCACTGGATGTGGGCTACTCTGGATTCGGCACCGAATACATAGAAAATGAAGTGAAAGCAAAGTTTCCCAATGCACGGGTCATGCGCATAGACACGGACAGCCTCAGGCACAAGGGCGAACTACAGGAAAAAATCGCGGCGTTCAGGAACGGAGATTACGACATCATGCTGGGTACACAGATGGTGGCAAAGGGACTGAACTTTCCGAAGCTCCAGCTGGTAGGCGTGGTGCTTGCCGACACCTCCCTGCACCTGCCCGACTTCCGCGCCGCAGAACGCACCTTCTCGCTCATCACGCAGGTAGCAGGGCGCGCAGGGCGTTTTTTCCCCGACGGCAAAGTCATCGTGCAGAGCTATTCGCCGGACAGGGAACCGGTAGCCTTTGCCATCCGCAGCGATACCGAAGGTTTCTACCAGGCAGAGCTTGCTCACCGGGAGCAGCTTTGCTTTCCGCCGTACACGCGCCTGCTCCGCCTGGTATTCCGTTCCGCGGTGCCGGGTGCAGCAGAGCAGGCAGCAGAAGGTGCATACTCCATTCTCCGCACCGTGCAGGAAGCAGGCACAGAAATCCTGGGGCCCGCAGAATGCCCGCTGGAGATGGTTGCTGCAAACCACCGGCAGCAGATTCTGCTGCGGGGCAAAAGCATCACAGCGCTCCAGCACATGGCAGCACGGCTCGTGCACGGGTACACCGCGCCGCGGGACGTCTACATTGAAGTGGATGTAGATCCGGTAAATATGCTGTAAATTATCATAGTGATAGTATCAAAATAAAACTATTCAGCTAAAAAACGTAACGGCTGTCATACAGACTGCAAAAAAAATTGAGGGCGTTTCAAAGGTCTGCACTTTTGAAACGCCCTCAATTTTCTACACATGACGCCGCACGCCGTCAAAACGCACGTCCCACAGGAAGAGTCCCTGCGGCGGAGCCGTCGTACCGGCCCGGCGGCGGTCACGGCTTTCCAGTATGGAGCGGAAATCATCCGCATTCATCCCCTTCTGCTCGCACTGGATGAGGGTGCCGGTGATGGAACGCACCATCTTCCACAGAAAGGCATTTGCACCGATTTCAAAGACCAGGCAGCCGTCGTCTGCCCCCTCCCCGGTAAAAAAACAGGCGCTGTCTATGAAGCGGCAGGTAGAAAGGCTCTGGTCACCGGCGGCGGAGAATGTGGCACAGTCAATTTCGCCGTGCAGGCAGGAGCACATCGCATTGAGCACATCGATATCCGGGCGGCGGGGAATACACCACACGTAGCGGGTTCTGCTTGCAAGCGGGACTGTTTCCGGCAGGATAAAATA
>CADCQA010000006.1 GCA_902803415.1 uncultured Spirochaetaceae bacterium
GAATTGTTCAGGCAGCGGCGCACGGAAAGCTCGGAGTACGTACCCAGGCGCGCAACAACTTCCGCAACTGCATTTTCAAGGAAATGAGATGCCATGCCCGTTGCTCCCACGGAACCGATTTCTTCCTTGTCCACGCAGAGGCAGCAGGCGGTGCGGGCAGCAGGTTCGGCATCAAGCAGCGCACGCAGCGAAGTGTACGCACAGGAACGGTCGTCCTGTCCGTAGGCAAGCACCAGCGAACGGTCAAAGCCAAGGTCGCGCGGCGCTCCGGCCGGAACAACTTCCAGTTCTGCGGAACCAAAATCTGCTTCCTCAATGCCATAGCTTTCTTTCAGCAGCGCAAGCACGGCCTTCTTTGCCTTGTCCTTTTCTTCCTTCTCTTTTTCATCCTTTGCGGCAGCGCCCTTTACGGGCGGAATACCGCTGCCAAGTATCAGGTCAAGGCTTTCGCCCGGAATAAAGTCGGCAGCGCTTTCCTTCATCTGCTTCTGAGCAAGATGCGGCAGGATGTCGGAAATGCAGAACACGGGGTCGCCCGGCTGCTCGCCCACGGCAACCTTTACCTTGGTGCCGTCTTTCTTGCAGACAACGCCATGAATCGCAAGCGGCATGGTGAGCCACTGATACTTTTTGATGCCGCCGTAGTAGTGCGTGTTCAGGTAGACGACATTTTCCTTTTCATACAGCGGGTTCTGCTTTACGTCAAGGCGCGGTGAATCGATGTGTGCACCAAGAATGTTCATGCCGCTTTCTACACCGTCCGTGCCAATGCGGAACAGCGCCACCGCCTTGCCGAATTTGGTAACATACACTTTGTCGCCGGGCTTGAGCGCCTGCACTGCAGCAATATCCTTGTAGCCGTGTTTTTCTGCAAGTGCAACGATCTGCTCGCAGCACTCCCGTTCAGTCTTTCCTGCCGCAAGGAATTCCTTGTAATCAGAAATAAGAGCTTCTTCCATTCTATAACTTCCTGTAAACATAAAAGTATGGACAGCCGCGCAATGCAGGCACTGCGCAGCAAATCTTCCGTTGCAGTTTGAAACTCCCGCTATTTTATCTTGAGGGAGGCAATGATTTCCTTGAAGGAACTTTCCCACAGGCTGTAGGTTTCCGGCTGTGCCGCCGCCGTGATGCAGTAGACAGTCTTGCCCTTCTGGATGAATTTGCAGTATTCCATCACGGTAACATTATTTATGGTTCCGCTGACGACAAGGTACGATTTATCTGACGAAATAATCTGGCAGTTGTCCAGGTAGGACAGCAGGCTGCTTTTCAGCTCAACGATGTAGGCATCGGCATCGGACTTGTTTTCCACCGTGCCCACCGTAATGCTCACTGACTCGCGGAACTTGTCGCGCTGCACTTCCGGCGGGTAGCATATCAGCAGCAGGGAAGGATTGTTCGGGATGCTCTGCGCATACCATCCAAGGGGAAGCTCCAGCGATACTTTGCCCACAGTGACTTTCATCGTTTCTTTTGAGGCGGCATAGGCACCGCCGGCATAGGTGCCGGTCAGCAGTATCAGGCAGGCAAAAGCAGCAAGGAACCTTTTCATGCCGTGCATTATATAGCATATAGCCGTCTTGGGCAAGTTACACCACAGCACTTGCGCCGTAAGTGTTGCAAGCCGCAGCTTTTTCCGCTATCCTTGAAGACATGCATGATCCGTATCCAAGCCTTATACAGCAGCTTCCCATCACGCCGCATCTGGACACCATCTGTACGCAGCTGAAGGCGTCGCCGTCCCGCTTTCTTGTGCTGACGGCGGAAACTGCTGCCGGAAAATCAACGGCGGTACCGCTTGCGCTGCTGCGGCATTTTGCGGGAAAGATTTACATGCTGGAACCCCGCCGCCTTGCCGCCCTTGCCGTTGCATCGCGCACGGCAGAGCTGCTGGGGGAGCCGCCGGGAAAAACGTCCGGCTACATCATGCATCTGGAATCATGCGTGTCTGCACAAACCCGCTTTACGGTCATCACGGAAGCCGTGCTCACCCGCATGATGCAGCAGGATCCTTCGCTCGAAGGCACCAGCGTGGTCGTCATCGATGAATTCCATGAACGTTCCGTACACGCAGACCTTGCGCTTGCGTTCCTGAAAGAGGCGATGCAGCTGCGCGACGATCTCTTTGTCATCGTCATGTCTGCAACCATTGACACCACATCCGTTGCCCGCTACCTGGGCACGGCAGAAGCTCCCGCCCCGGTGCTTGCCGTCAAGGGGCACCAGTTCCCGGTGGACGTCAGCTATGCGGGAAATACCAGCGCCGCAGATGCAGTAATACGCGAACTTTCCGCAGGAAAAGACGACGGCAGCATCCTTGTGTTCCTGCCGGGCATTGCAGACATCCGACGGACTGCTGCGGAATTACAGGCGCAGGGTGCTGATGCAGAAATCCTTGTGCTCCACAGTTCCGTGAGCTTTTCTGAACAGAAAAAAATTCTTGAAGCGCCTGTGCCGGGAAGCCGCCGCAGGGTTATCCTTTCTTCTGCGATTGCAGAAACTTCGCTTACGGTGCCGGGCGTAACCACCGTTATAGACAGCGGTAAATCGCGCATGAACCGAATGAATGTTGCAGCCGGCATGGAAACGCTGGTTACCGAGGACGAAAGCCTTTTTTCCGCAGAGCAGCGGAAGGGGCGCGCCGGACGCACGGCACCCGGCAGATGCATACGCCTGTGGAACGAACACGACGTACGCAGCACCCGCACGCCGCCCGAAATCCTGCGATCAGACATTGTGCCGCTCGTGCTTGAATGTGCGCAGTGGGGAGTGCTGGAACGCAGCAGGATTGACTGGCTGGACGCACCGCCGGAGGGCGCATGGGAAGCCGCGCGGCACCTGCTGCAGGACATGGGCTGCCTGGCCCCGGACATAACGCCGCTGGGAAAGGCCGCGCTGCAGATGGGCCTGCACCCCCGACTGGCATGCGTTGCACTCGCCGGTTCCGTGGAAAAGGCGTGCGCCTACAGCAATTACGCAGACGCAGCCCCTGCGCTGCAGAAGAAAATGAAAGCGGACTGTGAATCCCGCGTGCAGCGCTGCCGTGCACAGTTTCCGGAGCTGCGGCAGCTGTCCGTGCCGGAGCCGCTGTTTGCCGGGTACCCCGACCGCATTGCACACCGCCAGCAGCAGGACGGCAGCTATCAGTTTCCGTCCGGCCGGGTGGCTTCTTTGCCGCGGGAGGAACGGCAGCGCATGGCTGTGTTCCCGGAATGGATTGTAGCCCCGGATGCCGACGCCGGGGAACGCGAAGGCCGCATCTATGCATGGGAAGCCGCTGACACTCAGACCACGGAGCAGTGGCTTTTGCAGCGCGCAGCAGTTTCCACGCAGGTAGAATTTGCCGGCGGCGGCAAAGGGGAGTCTCCCCGCCTGCGGAAGACAGAAATCCGCAGCTACGGCAGGCTGGTGCTTGCGCGCAGGCAGCTTGC
>CADCQA010000007.1 GCA_902803415.1 uncultured Spirochaetaceae bacterium
ACGTCGTTCTTGTAATTCCGCCTCCATCGGATGCAGAAGGCCGTTGCCCTGTCGCAGCAGTTCACTTTGCCGTTCTGGTCGTAGTCCCTAAGGCCTTCCCTTTCGCACTGCCGCCATACAAAGTTTATCCTGCTGTCAACCAGTCTGCCTTGTTCTGTCCAGCACACGTTGGCAGGAGCCTTTTGATAGGAGGCCGCAGCAGGCCGGGCGGAATACGAAGAGGATGCCGTATACGTATCCGTATATTCTATAATAGAGGGATTCGATTCTTCAAGGATGTCGAGCATCCCAACCATCGTGTGTACACACGACGTTAGCGGTAAAAGAAAGATTCCGATGCACACGCCCCAGACTGCCCTCGTGGATTTCCTGCTCTTTTTCATTCCGGCCTCCTAGAGAAGTTTTCTGTCTACATGATACCGGGAAAGCGGGCTTTGGTGGTAAACTGGCAGGCGACTTTTTTGCCGGGGATGAGAGCGCGCACATTTTCCCTGCTGCCGGAACGTTTCATCCGGACAGAACACATAGTTTCATCAAGATGAAACAAAGAGTTTCATACGGTGAAACTATGTGTTTCATGCGATGAAACAGAGTGTTTCAAGCCGTGAAACTCCTGCTACCAGTCATACTCCTCGGTAAAGCGTGCGTAGGGAGGGTCGCTTTGTATGCCGTACTTTTTGAAGGTTTCGCTGAAGATTTGCCGGGTGTCGGGAAAAATGCCAAGCTCCTCGCGGAAAAAGCGGTAATATTTTGTCCTGCCGAACTGCTGGAGCAGCTCTTTCTTTATCTGCACGGCAGTCTTGTACGGAAGCCCATCGTACAGGTTCCTGATTCCCCATGCAACGCGGACTTTCTGCGCCTGCCGGAAACAGTTTTCCTCAGCTCCGTCAGCCGGATACCTGAGCGGGTTCAGAACACTGATTGAAAGCGGCTCTGTACTGAGAGCCAGGAAACATTGGTAGCGCAGGCAAGCAGCAGCCTTGGCACAGGCGCTGTTCTGGCAGAGCATATAGTCTGCGGGCGGACTAAGAGACATGCTGACAGTATATCACGATTCCTGCCGTTGCGATACCCCCTTTGCTGCCTGTTGCTTTTTGCCGTTTTATGGTATAATCCATGGTATGGAACCAAGATTTTTGCCAATCGGCATTCAGGATTTTGAAGACTTACGCAAGCGCCGCTGCATATACGTAGACAAAACAGACCGTATCTACAAACTTGCAACAGAGGGAAAGCCATATTTTTTAAGCCGCCCGCGCCGTTTTGGAAAAAGCCTGCTGCTTTCCACGATGGAAGCATATTTTCTTGGCAAAAAAGAGCTGTTCACAGGTCTTGCGCTGGAAAAGCTCGAAAAAGACTGGGTTGAATATCCCGTCCTGAAAATCAGTTTCGGGCGCGGCTCGTATGAAACCAAAGACAAGCTCCTGTCTGTAAGCGATGCAATATTGAATGAATATGAGCGGCACTTCGGAATAGAAAAGAAGTCTGACAACCCGTCAGTCCGTTTAAGTGATTTAATCATGACAGCAAGCGAACAGACCGGTAAGCAGGTTGTAATTCTCATCGACGAATATGACAAGCCGATTCTGGACGCGCTTTACACGGAATATGAGGAGCAGAACCGCCAGGAGCTGCGAAACTTTTACAGCCCGCTGAAAGACCTTGATAAATACATCCGCTTCCTGTTCATCACGGGAATCACAAAAGTGAGTCACATAAATATTTTCAGCGGCCTTAACCAGCTGGATGATATCAGCCTGAACAAAGATTTTTCTTCAGTCTGCGGAATCTCTGAAAGCGAGCTTGAGCAGTATTTTGAGCCGGAAATCAAAGTCCTGGCAGAAGAGCAGGACATGACGGTTCCAGAAACAAAGGAAATGCTGGCCTCAATGTATGACGGCTATCATTTTACGCATGATGCGGAAGGTGTGTATAATCCGTTCTGCCTGCTGAAATGCTTTAGGGAACGTAACTTCGGCTCATACTGGTTTGAAAGCGGAACGCCGTCATTCCTTATAAAGACGCTGCAGAACCAGCCGCTGTTCCTTGCCAGCCTGATTAACGGACGGAGGGTAAAGGAGGACGGCTTTAAAAACTACGACCCCGACAGCAAGAACATGCTTCCGGTGATTTACCAGAGCGGATACCTTACCATCAAGGGCTTTGAGAAGGCAAGGCGCCTGTACACGCTGGACTTCCCCAACCGCGAGATTGAAGAGGGTTTCCTGAATGTTCTTTTAAAGAAATTCGTGAACGTACCGGATGACGACATGGGGCTTGCAATCGACAATATCTGCGGTGCAATAGAATCGCATGACATCGACCGGATTCTTTCCATAATAAAGGCCGCGATTGCAGATTTGCCGACGGTTGTAAAAAAGGACATGTGCGAAAACTACTATGAGTCCGTGACGCACCTGATTTTCCGGCTGACAGGCTTCAGCGTTGTGAGCGAGCTTCAGTCAGTGGCAGGCCGCAGCGACGTAATACTGACTACGAAGGACAGCGTTTTCATCTTCGAGCTTAAGATGGACAAAGGCCGTGCGTTCGAGGATGTGGCCGCCGAAGCCCTTTCCCAGATTGACGCAAACGGATACGCCGATCGTTTTGCCGTAAGCGGAAAGGCCATGTACAAAGTGGGCGTTGTTTTTTCAAGCGAAGGCAAGGGCATTGCCGGCTGGAAGAGTTCGGTTTCACGCGGGCATCCTGCGATAGAATCCTGAGCGGCGTTCCAGAAAATGTTTGGACGTGCGGCATACAGTGCCAGCATCTTCATGACAGAGGAAAATCTGCCCGCCCCTACTGCGCCTTGTTGTACTTGGCAGTTACAACGTCGTCCACGATAAGCTCTTCTTCCTTCCGGCCGGCTTCTTTCCATGAGGCAAGTTTGTTGTCCTTCAGGCGGTCAAGCACTTTTTCCCGCTGCATTGCCGCCCGGACAACCGCTTTTTTCTGCTCGGCAACAAGCTGCAGCTCCGCCAGGGTGCTCAGCAGGCTTTCTTTTTTCTGGTTCAGGAGCTGGAAATACGAATGAGCGCTCTGGTACAGGAACATGTCGTCCTTGGCGGCATCTACCTCATGCGCAATGCGGACGCGCTGGGCGGCGATGTCCTTGAGCTTGTTTTCCACGGCGGCAATCTGGGCGTTCACCTTGCCCAAATCCATTTCCGCCTGCTTCAGCTGGAAATGCCGGAGGTCGAGTATTTTCTGCAGCGAATAATGAAAACGTTTCATGGGCAGCGCTCCCGGCGGTCAGCCTGTTCCGTGCGCTACATGCGCTTGGGAACGGCAGGACTTTCCACGAATTCTTCTTCGGGAATGTCTATGCCGCTCAGCTCTGAAAGGCGGCGCAGCGTGTCTTCAACAGGGCACGGCTCCCGCTCCTCCTGGCAGAGGAAGGCTTCCACTGCCGGATGCTTTTCAATGGCTTCGTCAATTTCGGCAGAACTGCCTTTCTGGTACACACCGGCAAGTATCATCTCTTCCTGTGCGGCATAATCTGCCATCCAGCGCTTTACCTGCTGCACGGCCTTGAGCGTGCAGGGGCCGGAAACCCGCTTGGAAAGACGGCTGATGCTTGCAAGCACATCGATTGCAGGGTAATGCTGGCGCTGTGCAAGCGAACGGTTCAGGATGATGTGTCCGTCGAGCGTACCGCGCACCTTGTCGGCAATCGGCTCGTCCATGTCGTCACCGTCAACAAGGACGGTATAGAATGCAGTGATGGAACCGCGGGCATTCGTGCCGGTGCGCTCCAGCAGCTTGGGCAGCATGTCAAAAACGCTGGGCGGGTAGCCGCGCTGCGCCGGGGGTTCGCCGGTGGCAAGCCCGATTTCGCGCTGCGCGTGGGCAAAGCGGGTCACGCTGTCAAACATGAGCATGACATCCTTGCCCTGGTCGCGGAAGTATTCGGCAACTGCGGTGGTAACGTATGCAGCGCGAAGGCGTGCAATGGAAGGCTGGTCGCTTGTGGAAACAACAAGCACGGAACGTTTAAGGCCTTCTTCGCCAAGGTCGCGGTTGATGAAATCCAGTACTTCGCGGCCGCGTTCGCCGATAAGCCCGATGACATTCACGTCTGCATTGGTGTTGCGGGCAATAACGGACATAAGCGTACTTTTGCCCACACCGCTTCCTGCAAAGATGCCGATGCGCTGGCCTTTGCCCACGGCAAGCAGGGAATCTATGGCGCGGACGCCGGTTACAATGCGGCGGTTTACGGGCTGGCGTTCCAGCGGCGGCGGCGGACTTGCAGTAGCAGGATAATAATCGTCGGGAGCAATGTCCCCCTTGCCGTCGTAGGGGCGGCCGGTAGCATCAATAACACGCCCCAGCAGCGCCGGCCCGACGGGGACTTCAAGCACATGACCGCTTGCAACGACTTCGTCGCCGACCTCGATACCTTTGGTATCGCCGTAGACCATAAGGCGCACGGTGTTACCCTCAAGCCCCACTACCTCGGCAAACACGCTGGTATGGGAACTGAGCACGTTAATCCGGCATATTTCACCAATAACACTGCGGGGGCCTTTGCTTTCAATCAAAAGCCCCTTCACGGCGGATACCGTGCCAGTGTATTTAATCGTGTCTACTCTTTCGACAGCCTTTATGTACTTGTCAAAAAAAGAAAAAGATTCCATAGGCTATGCGTCTGGGTTCTGCACGTCAGACTTGTTCACCGCCTTAATCGGAGAGACTTCAAAAATCTTTGTCTCCAGTTCGGCAAGCTGGCTCGCAATCCGTGCATCGATTGCACCGAAGTCTGTCTCAACGATGCAGCCGCCCTTCTCCACCGAGCTGTCCTCCACCACAGTAATGTTCTGGATGTTCTCAACTTCGCGGATAAAGTCCTGGATATGTTCGGTCGTCAGCTTTACGTCGGCAAGGTTCACGCGCAGGGTCACGTCGCCGCGGCCCTTTACCTTTTTGAGCGCCTGCACGACATTCGCCATGATAACGCTCTTCTGGTTGTCGCTCATAATCTTGACAACCTTGCGGGTCATCAGCACGACCAAATCAACAATCTGCTGCTCGGTACCGTCAAGGATTTCCTGACGTTTTGCCTGCACGCTTTCTATAATCTTGTGGATGCGCTCCACCAGTCGGTCAACTTCTTTCTTGCCGTCTTCGTAGCCGTCCTGCCGCCCCTGCTCGTAGCCGCCGGATTCAGCCTTTGCAATGATGGCCTGCTGCTCAGCCTTTGCATCTGCGATGATGCGGTCGGCCTCTGCATGGGCCTTTGCAATGATATCATCGGCATCCTTGCGGGCGCTGTTCTTGATGACGGCAGCTTCATCGCTCTGGTGCTTCACCTCGTTGAAGGCGGCGTCCTGAGCATCCTGCACAATCTTTGCAGCTTCCGCCTGGGCGTCGGCAAGCATGGCAGCTTTTTCCTGCTCCCACTGTACCTTGAACTCTTCAGCTTCGCGCTTCAAGTCCTCGGCGGTAGGCCCAGTGTATTCAGGCTCCTTCACCTCCACTTCCTTTACCACCGGGGCAAAAGAATGAGGAAGCTTCAGCATCATCTCTCCGCTGACTTTGTTTATCTGATTCGGTCTGAATACAGTCTGTGCCATATATTACTCCTATTCCACAAGCTCATCATCACCAGAACGGGCGATAACGATTTCACCGCTATCCTCAAGGCGACGGATGACAGAAACTATCTTCTGCTGTGCTTCTTCAACATCCTTCAAGCGGACAGGACCCATGAATTCCATGTCCTCTTTGAGCATGGACGCGGCACGCTTTGACATATTGCGGAAAATCTTGTCCTGCACTTCGGTATCGACAGCCTTAAGAGCCTTTGCAAGTTCCTGCTGGTCAACTTCACGCAGCACTTTCTGTATGGCGCGGTCGTCGAGCATAACAATATCTTCGAAGACGAACATGCGCTTCTTGATTTCTTCCGCAAGTTCCGGATCGTCCTCTTCCAAAGTCTCGATAATAGCCTTTTCAGAAGAACGGTCAACAAGGTTGAGGATTTCGACGATGGCATCAACACCACCTGCCGCCGTGTAGTCTTCGCTGGACAGCGTAGACAGCTTCTTCTCAAGCACGCGTTCCACTTCGCGAAGAACATCAGGAGACGTTCTGTCCATGGTTGCAAGACGCTTTGAGACTTCCGGCTGGATTTCATCCGGCAGATTCTGCAGAATGGTAGCAGCCTTCGCCGGTTCCAGATAAGCAAGGATAAGGGCGATGGTCTGCGGGTATTCCTGCTGCACGAAGTTCAGCAAATGCGCAGGATCCGTGCGGCGGATAAAGTCGAACGGACGAACCTGCAGGCTGCTCGTGAGCCTGTTGATGATGTCGATGGCCTTCTGGCTGCCGAGAGATTTCTCCAAAAGCTCGCGGGCATAGTCAATACCACCAGTGGTGATAAAGTTCTGTGCCGCCATGAGTTCCTGGAACTCACTAAGAACCTGATCCTTGAAGTCTGCGTCAACGGTATCAAGGCGGGCAATCTCAAACGTGAGTGTCTCAACCTCGTCCTCGCGCAGGTGCTTCATGACTTCAGAAGAGACTTCACTGCCGAGCGCCACAAGGAAGATAGCGGCTTTCTGGCGGCCGGTAAGGCTCTTATAGTCCTTCAGCCCGCCGCTCTTCTTCTTGCCGCCGCCATGGCCACCGCCAGCCTCCTTGATGGGCTGCTTTATTTCACTGCCTTTTGACTTGGCTGCTGCGTCTGCCATAGCTTACGCCTCCTCTCTAAGCCACGTGCGAATGAGCATTGCCACATCTTCCGGGTGCTCCTTTGCCATGGCGATTGCATTTTCCTGCAGTTCGGCACGCCTGCGCTCTTCGACGGACATGGTAACTTCCATACCGTCCTGCTTTGCATCCCAGAGCGCCTGTTCGCGTTCTGCCTGCTGCTTGCGCAGAAGTTCTTCCTCGCGGAGTCTTCTGCGGCGCTCGATTTCGCGGCTGACCAGCCGGAACACGATGAAGGCGATGAGCACTGCCGCCACGCCGAGCAGCACAAGCAGTATGGTGCGCTTGGTCTGCTGTGACTTGAGGAACGCCATGTCCTCTGCATCAAACTGGGCGGTGCGGTCGAACGCAATGTTCGTTACCGTAACGCTGTCGCCGCGGGCCTTGCTGTAGCCTATAGCCCCCTGCACCAGCCTTTCTATCTGCTTCAGATCCTCGTCAGGGATGGGCTTGTACTCGCGCTGGATGTGCCCGTTCTCGATGACAAGGTTACCCTTCTCGTCATAGACCTTTGACCAGGTGCCGTCGATGTTCACGGAAACCGTACGCTTGCCCATGCTGGGGCTGGTCTTTTCCTGATAATCTTCGTAGCTGAGCGCATAGTTGCGCTTTATGCCGTCTTCGGTGGTCTGACCGATGACGTTGGACATATCCGAATAAACCGGCGGATTCTGACCTTCGGTTCCCGCAGGACCTTCCGGGTTAAATCCAGTACCGGTGAACTTGCGGTTGATGGTCTCTTCCGAGATGGTAAGGCTGTCGCGGGTCTCGCCGTCGTCGTACGGAGTATCCGGGTTATCGGCCTTTATCTCGATACCCTTGTAGTTCCTGCCCTGTGCAGTGCGCTCGGACATATCCATCTCTATCTTCATGTTGGCGATGTTCACGCGGTCAACGCCGTAGGTACCTTTCAGCTGATTGAGGATGGCACTGGAATACTCGGTTTCCTGCTTACGGATGAGCTTCTGCTCCTTCTGCAGGAGCGTCAGGCGGTCTGCCGCTTCCATGCCCTCAAAGTCGTTGATTTCCTCGTTGGTGGAACCATCCACGATGGTGATGTTCTCTTCCTTAAGGCCTTCGACGCTGCGCATGATAAGGCGCTGAATGCCCTTTATCTGCCGCTTGTCCTCAAGCACGGAGCTGCCGCCGTTCGCCCACAGCACCACGCTTGCCGTCACCGGCTGCTGGTCTTCCTTAAAGAGCGAATCGTCGGGCAGGGACAGCATAACCTTTGCCTTCTGTATGCCGCTGAGCTGCTGCAGGTGGTCTTCCAGTGCGGAAGTTGTAGCACGCTGCCAGTTAACCTTATCGTCGAAGTCGTTGCGCGTCCATTTGGTCACGTCGAACAGGGCATAGGCATCGGCCTTTGACGGCTCCAGCCCGTCCGCGATGAGGCGGCTGCGCCACTTGCGGGCAGTCTTTTCGTCATCAACGGAAATGAAGCCTTCATTGGACACATAAGCCTTCACGTTGTCCTGATCAAGGCGCGTCAGAATCCTGTCGCGCTCCTGCTCATCCGTGATTGCCGTGTTAAAGAGGCGCACTGTCGTCGGTTTTGATGAAAGCACTGCGAGGATGACCACGGCGGCAATTGCCACCGCAATGATTCCCACAAGAACTCCTTTCTGCAGGGGAGTCCACTTTCCCCATTTTTCCTTGATGGTTCCAGGTAATCTCTTAAACCATTCGTTCATCTTCCCCTCCCGTGAACGAATCTACTCATACAACATTTTCCCACTATTATACGAGTTATATTCTCATATTATAGCATCATGCGCTCTGTTTGAAAAGTGCAAAGTGCCTAAATCTCCTAAATCCGTGCCGCCTGCGCAGTTTTGGGAACCCCAAGCGGAGGGATGTCCTGCTACCTGGTCTGGGACAGTTCGTTCCAGCCGGTAATGACACGGTCTATGACCGTCTGTGCCAGGTTCAGCGACATCTGAGCTTTTGCCATGGCAATGGTTACGTCATGAATGTCTACGCTGTCCGGGTCGGTGATGACCTGCTCCTGCAGCTTGTCAACCGCAGTCTGCTGCCCGTTCATCTCCTCCACGGCCTGCAGGAGGTAGGTCTCGAAGGAGCCCTTGGTCTTTCCTTCTTGTACGGGAGCCGCCGCAGGTGCACCAAAAGCCTCGGAAAGAGGCCTTGTTCCCAGATGGGCGGGATCCGTGCGGTTCAGTTCAAGCGTTCCGAATGAAAATTCCATATCCTATCTCCTTGCACCGTTATTTGCCGATATCCAGCGCAGAGGCGAACATATCCTTGCTGCCCTGGATGACGGTGCTGTTTGCTTCGTAGGCGCGGTTGGCGCTTATCATGTCAACCATTTCGTTGACGATGTTCACGTTGGGGTATTCAACGTAGCCCTTGTTGGGGCCAGATTTTATGGCGTCCGGATGGGACGGATCGTAAACCATGCGGCCCTGCGTGGTGTCAGACACAATCTCGCGCACACGCACGCCCTTGCCCGGACCGTTGTCCAGGGAATCGGGGGTAAACGGTGAACGCCACACGGGATTCTTGGAGGCAACAGGCTCAAAAACGACAGTTTCCTTGCGGTAGACGCCGCCTTCCTGCGTTCTTGTTGTGCTGGCATTCGCAATATTGTTGCTGATGACGTCTGTCCTCAGGCGTTCTGCGCTCATGCCGGTGGCTGCAATGTTCATGCTCGTGAAAAGACCCATATCTATATCCTCCAAAAAACTATGCTATGCGGCGTTCAGTGCGGCCGTACGACCTCAGACCTTCTTCATGGCAGTGTTTACCTGCCCGAATTCAAAGCTGGTCAGCTGGGAAAGCAGGCGGTACTGCATCTGAATCTGAACGATGTTCATCGCCTCTTCCTCGGCATCCACGTTGTTGCCGTTGGCCTTTGCCGCAGTGGTGTAGTCCGTCACCCGGCGGGGCTGCACGGCATGCCAGTCACGCGGCTGCTCGCTCTGGATATGGCGGGCATCGGTCGTCGTCATCTTGAATGAATTGTGTTCATTGTCACGTGACTCGAACGCTTTCTTGAGCTCGCTTTCAAAGTTGACGCTCTGCTTCTTGTAATTGGGCACTTCGCTGCAGGCAATGTTGTTTGCAGTGACCTGATAGCGGAGCGTCTGCACGTCAAGCTGGCGGTGGAGTAAATCTACTGAATCAATAAAACTGTTCATTCCCATACTGCAAATATCGGAACTTCTGAATAAAAGTTTATAGCTTGCAACGAAAAAAAGGGCCTGCGGCAGGGGGAAAGGGACAGAAAAAGGGAAGACAGACTTTTTCCGCAAAAAATCTGTCTTCCCTGCTGGATGTGCCGGATACTACAGG
>CADCQA010000008.1 GCA_902803415.1 uncultured Spirochaetaceae bacterium
CACTGGTTTCTACATACGGAATTTCCTGCTGGGCCTGCCGGTTACCCCGGAAAGCGACCCCGCGGTGCGGCAGCAGCTGCAGGCCCGTCTGGCGCAGGAGGGCGCAGCTGTGCTGTACCGCGAGCTGCAGCGCGCAGACCCTGCCAGTGCCGCACGCATCCATTGCCACGATGCCTACCGCATCTGCCGGGCGCTGGAGGTGTTCCTTACCTCCGGCAGGCCGCTGAGCAGCTTTTCGCTCCCCGCTGAACTCCGCAGCGGCTATGATTTCTGTACCATTATCCTGCAGCGCGACAAGGCCGACCTCTATGCGCGCATTGATGCCCGTGTGGAGCAGATGTTTGCTGATGGTCTTGCAGAGGAAGTGCAGCGCCTTGTTGCCGCCGGTTACACAGCGCAGGCTCCCGGCATGAAGGCAATCGGCTACAGCGAGTTTTTTGTGCCCGGACTTTCGCCCGCAGAGCTGAAGGAGCGGATAAAAGCGGACAGCCGGCGCTATGCCAAAAAGCAGTATACGTTTATGCGTGAGATTCCGGGTGCCGTGACTGTCCCCGCCGAAGACTGCGGCAGGGTACAGGAACTCATCAGCTGCTTCTTAAAGAAGGACGGCCCGGCCCCCGATTAATGGTTTAGGCAGGAGCTGCGGGAAAGCCCCGCAGCATTTATTAAACCTGTTCGGAAAATTCAGTTTCCGAACAGGTACTTTCTATTCCGTCAGCACGTCGCGCGCGGGTGCAAGCACCTTTGTGTCGTAGCAGCTGAACATTGCATCCACGGCAGCAGGGCGGCTTCCCTGCGTAATAAGGCTTACCAGCGGCACAAGTATCAGCGAAATAAGCATGCTGAAAACCCCGGAATACAGGGAATTCTTAAAAATCAGCGTGGCGATTCCCGCCGCCGGTATAATATGCATGGAAATGAGCAGCTGCACAACCATCATCACCGTACCAAAGCAGAATGATGTTGCTGCTGCCGCCCGCGTGGTCTTTTTCCAGTACAGGCCGTACAGGAAGGGTGCAAGGAAGGAGCCGGAGAGTGCGCCCCATGACACGCCCATAAGCTGCGCGATGAAGGTAACGCGTGATTTTGCCTGCACGATTGCAATGACTGCGGAAATAACGATGAACACCGCCACGAATGTGCGCAGCGTGAACATCTTGCTCTTCTCGTCCATGTGTTTTTTCCTGAGCGGGTCGATGAAGTCCAGCGTAAGCGTAGAGCTGGATGCAAGCACGAGTGACGAAAGCGTAGACATTGATGCAGAAAGCACAAGGATGAGCACCACGGCAATGAGCGTGTCCCCCAGTCCGGAGAGCATGGTAGGCACGATGCTGTCAAAGCCTTCCGCAGCCACGCTTTCCGGCGTGCTGAACAGCCGTCCGAATCCGCCCAGGAAATAGCAGCCGCCGGCCACGATAACCGCAAAGAAGGTTGAGATGAACGTGCCGATTTTTATGGAATCCTCATTCTTTATCGCGTAGAACTTGCTGACCATCTGCGGCAGTCCCCATGTGCCCAGCGAAGTGAGCAGCACCACAATGAGCAGGTATCCCGGCTGCGGCCCGAAGAACGACACGTACACGCCGTCCATCACAGGGGATTCTATGTGTGACATTTCTGCGAGCGACTGCATAAAGCCGCCGTGCTTTGCAAGTACCGCCGCAATGACTGCAACAATGCCAACCAGCATGACAATGCCCTGAATAAAATCGTTGACTGCCGTTGCCATGTAGCCGCCGGCAATCACATAGATAGCCGTCAGCACCGCCATAACAAGCACGCAGACGGTATAGTCGATGTCAAAGGCCATGCGGAACAGGCGTGAAAGCCCGTTGAACAGCGAAGCCGTGTAGGGAATCAGGAAGATGAACGTGATTGCAGATGCTGCAAGCTTGAGCGTCTGGGACTCATAGCGCTGCCCGAAGTACTCCGGCATGGTCTTTGAACCAAGATGCTGCGTCATGATTCTTGTGCGGCGTCCCAGTATGACCCATGCAAGCAGCGAACCGATGAACGCATTGCCCAGACCGATCCACGTAGATGCGATGCCGAACTGCCAGCCGAACTGTCCCGCGTAGCCCACAAAGATGACCGCTGAAAAGTACGATGTGCCGTACGCGAATGCCGTGAGCCACGGACCAACTTTCCGGCCGCCCAGCACGTAGCCGCTTACATTCTGGCTTGAAGAACTGCATTTGATTCCGACGAATACAAAGAGCGCAAAAAAGAAGAAGAGAAAGAGAACTTTGATAATCATGATGACTCCCCAAGGGTTATGCTGTCCGGGAACACCTGTTCTGCCGGTGCCGTGCAGCCTGTGTGATTGCGCTGCCCGTGCAGCAACGCTGTCTGCAAGTATAGCACAGGAGCGGGGGAAAAGTCGAGGGGCTGAAATGCGGAGTGTTGAACGGGGCTTCCCCGCGGCGCGCTGCCGCCTTACTGCACAACGAATTCCATGCCGCGCTCCTGCTTCACTTCCAGTGAGTTCACCACAAGGTACAGGTTGTCGTAGCCGTCCTGCGTGTGCTCCATGACCGGCCTGCCGGTAACGCGTATCCACTCGTCGTATTTGGGGTAGCTGCCGTCGTATTTGAGTATGAAGCCGCCCCAGCCGTCGTTGCCGCAGCAGCCCGGTCCGCGCCGGTAGACGGCAGGGTAGCGCTGTTCTCCGTCCCAGGAGACAAGTTCCGTGAACATGCCTTCCACGATGATGGTCTTTTCCTTGTAACCGCTGAAGTTAAAATACATGTCGTTTATCTGCGTCAGGAAAAGCTTTTCGCTGATTTCCAGCGTGTCGCCTTCGGGCACGTCGAGCGGCTTGTAGCCGTAATCGTCCGCAGCGGAACTGTCCACGGCACCGTCCTGCGCATCTGCGCTTCCATCTGTGAAAGAGCCGGCGTTTGCTGCCAGTTCCTGCTCTGCAGCCTCTACTTCCGCCAGAAACGCTTCATCGTTGTAGCCGGCGCTGTACTGCGCCTCCAGTTCCCCTTCTTTTGCGGGACGCACGGAAAAGCCCTTTGATGCCTTGTTGCAGGAGCAGGGAAGCAGCAATGCTGGCAGCAAAATTGCTTGCAGCATTGCTGCGGAAAAAACAGAAGCGCGTCTGCGGGCTGTGTCGGACGGCAGAGGCTGCCCCGCCTGTTTATTTTTCATGATTTCTGACCTTCCTGATTTTTTCTGCTGTACAGTAGCCTGCGAACACCAGCAGGTTGCAGGCTACGATGCTTGCACCGGTGGGCGTTGCCGCCACGTAGGATATGAGCAGCCCTGTCCACAGGCACAGCACCGAAATAAGCGCCGAGCTTATGACGACTGTCTTAAATCTTCTGCACATCCGCATTGCAGACAGCGCAGGGAGCACGATCAGGCTGGAGATAAGCATGGCACCCATCATGCGCATGCCCACCACGATGACCAGCGAGGTGAGCAGGGCAAGCACGGTGTCAAAGAGCTCTGCCTTCGTTCCCGTAGCACGCGCAAACGATGTGTCGAAAGTGACGGCGAAAATCCTGTTGTAGCAGAGGATAAAAAGCAGCAGCACGGCGACGGAAATGGCGGTGCTCAGCAGCACGTCACTGCGGGTCATGCTCAGGATGCTTCCGAACAGATAGTTGAAGACATCCGTGTTCATGCCGGTGGAAAGCGACAGTATCATGACGCCTGCCGCCAGCGCGCCCGTGGAAATAAGGGCAATTGCCGCGTCTCCCCGGATGCGGCTCAGGCTGTTCAGGCGCAGCAGCAGGACGGAAGACAGGGTAACCACCGGAATGCAGAGCGTGAGAGGGGCTACGTTGCACGCTTTTGCCAGCGCCAGCGCTCCGAATCCTACGTGCGAAAGCCCGTCGCCAATCATTGCATAGCGCTTGAGCACAAGACTTACGCCGAGCAGCGACGAACACAGTGCAACCATCGTTCCCACAAGAAAGGCGCGCACCATGAAGGGGTACGAGAAAAGCTCTGCAAAAAAATTGAGTGCGTCATGCATGTGCTGCCTCCCTGCCAAGGAATTTCTTTCCGCAGCCGCTGTTTATGTATTCGTCGCGCGTACCGAAGAATTCCACGGTGTGGTTAAGCTGCAGTATGTGCTTTGCGTACTTTACTGCTGCATGCACGTCGTGCGACACCATGATGATGGTGATGCCCAGTTCCTTGTTGATGCGCTCAATAATGTCGTACAGGCCGTTTGTTGCAACGGGGTCAAGCCCGGCGGTCGGTTCATCCAGCAGCAGCAGGCGGCGTGTTGCGCACAGTGCACGGGCAAGCAGGACTCGCTGCTGCTGCCCGCCGGAGAGCGCCCGGTACGGACGTTTTTTCAGGTGCGTGATGCCGAGCTTTTCCATGTTTTCCGCCGCCCGGGCCTTTTCTGCACGGGAATAAAAGGGGCGGATGCGCAGGCTGTTCAGGCAGCCGGAAAGCACAACTTCGTAAACGCTTGCAGGAAAATCGCGCTGCACGACAGTCTGCTGCGGCAGGTAGCCGGTTTCCCGGTCATGCAGGCCGGCGCCTTTCTGCAGGCTTCCCGCCTGCGGCTTGATGAGCGAAAGCAGCCCCTTTACAAGGGTACTTTTGCCTGCGCCGTTTTCGCCAAGAATGCACAGGTAATCGCCCTGTTCCACATAAAAAGAAACGTCGTGCAGCACGGTTTTGCCGTCGTAGCCGAACGAAAGCCCGCTGCAGTTCAATACATGTTCCATCTTTAAGCCTCCGGCAGCCATGCTGCCTCAGTTCAGCGCCACCCTGAGCGCTTCCACATTCTTCTTCATCAGGCTCACGTAAGTTTCACCGGCCTTGAATTCATCTGCCGTCAGGTTATGGCAGGAGTACAGGGGCAGCCGCTTTGCACCGCTTGCCTCGCAGATGGCGTCTGCAATCTTTCCGCTGGAAAGCTCTATCGAAAACACCACGGGAATTTTTTCTGCCCGTACCTTGTTGATGAGGAATTTCATTGTCTGCGCGTTCACTTCCACGTCTGATGCGCAGCCGGGGAACGCCGCATAGTACGAAAGCCCGTATTCGTCTGCAAAGTAGCGGAATGGGAAGCGGTCGCCGAATACAATCGTCCGGCGTCCGGCGGATGCCACGGTTTCCCTGAATTGTGCGTCCAGCAGTTCCAGCTCCGCGCAGTATGCGGCGCAGTTTGCACGGAAATACTCAGCGTCTGCTGCGTCTTTTTCGCAGAGCATGTCTGTTATGCGCTGCATGATGAGTATTGCATTGCGCGGGGATGTCCAGACGTGTTCGTCGTATTCAATTTCGCCGTCATCCTCGTGCTCCTCTGCTTCTTCCTGCATGCCCTCTACAAGCTCTTCTTCTTTTGCCTGCACGCAGTCGAGCAGGCGGAGTGTGTCCGGCCCTTTTCCCGGCAGGGAGGCAAGAATGTCTTCTGCCCATACGTCGTTTTCCGCACCAGTATAAAGGAAGATATCAGCCCGCTGGATGCGTTTTATGTCTTCCGGCGACGGCTCGTAGGAATGTGCCTCTGTTCCCGGCTTGAGCAGCATGTGCAGGGAAACCTTGCTGCCGCCTGCCGCCCGTGCAAAGTCGTAGTGCGGGAACATGGTGGTTACGATGCTGAGTACCTGTTCCCCGTCCTGCACGTCTGCCGCCTGCCTGTTCCTGCTGCAGGAAGCAAAGAGAAATCCGAGTGCTGAAAAGCAGGCTGCAATGCAAAGTGCCCTGGCGCATGCTGGCCTGATGGTGGCTGTGTGGTGCATAAGACTGTAGCGGTTTTCTTCCATAAAAATAGTGGAGCCGCCTTTTCCTCCTCAAC
>CADCQA010000009.1 GCA_902803415.1 uncultured Spirochaetaceae bacterium
CCATGCATTCCTGCCCCCTTCTATAAAAAGAAGCAATGCGCTATACTACAGGGCGTATGAAAGTGTTTTTACGCATCATTGCGGCACTGTTTCTGGGGGCAGCTTTCTGCGCCGGGCTGTGCAGCTGCGAAAAGAAAAAAACTGCCGGTTTTGCGGGGGCACAGGGGGGCGCGGCACCGGCTGCCGCAGACCAGAGCGAAACAATCCAGTGGCACCCTGAAGACGGCTACATCTGCATCGTCTTCGGCTACGGCTTCAACAGCCCTGAATTCCACGAAGATGCAATCAAAAAACTTCAGGACAAATATGGTCTGGAAGAGGAAGGCGGCATCATTATTCCCCTGATTTATCCGGACAACCTGAACGGCAGGATTTCGAACATTTACGACATTATCACCAGCCACAAGATGAAGGGGCTCATCCTGCTGGGCGCACCGGAAAACACACACCGCACGCTCACCAAGCTCCGCGCTGAATGGGAGCTGCCGGCCGATACGGCTGTGGAAGAAACCGACGGAGCGGAAAGCAGCACGGCCGAAGTACAGCAGGACAGGAAGCAGCCGTACCCGATATTTTCTTTTATGCCGCAGGATGACATTCTGGGGCAGGAGTCAAATTGCGACTTTGTACTGGAATATGAGCGGAGTTCTTCCATTGAAGAAGAGCTTTCGCAGGAGACTGAGCTGCTGGACAAAACCGTGGAGCTGATTCTTGTGCGCGCGGTGCGCTATATGGATGAGCACAGGGAACCGCTTGAGCCGGATGACAAACTGCATGCCCATGTGCAGACCATCGTGGGGGATCACAAAATCCACCGCTACACGGACAGCGAGTCCGGCATTCAGGCAATAAATCATTTTGTCATCGAACAGAGCCAAGAGCCGGAAAATTGAACGCACTGGAACAGGATTCGTCATTGCTTATCGGCAGTGCGCAGGACATAGAAAGCCTTGCCCGCAAGGACTCTGCGGAAATTATTGTTGCGTCCGATTCCCACGGAGGCGGTGCGCAGCTGCTGGGCATCCTCACGGAATGCGGCCGGCAGGCTGATGCATTCATTTTCTGCGGGGACGGCATGAGCGAGTTGTGCGGCATTCTGCATCAGGCCTCGGAAGAAAGCGGCATTCGCGAACTGCTTCCCCCGGTTATTGCCGTGGTGCAGGGGAACAACGACATTCCTTCGTATCCGCTGCAGACGGCGGCGGGTGTTGCAGAGCTGCGGGTTCCCGTGACGCAGACGGTGTGCGCCTGCGGACATACGCTGTTCATAACGCACGGACACCATTTTTCCCTGTACGGCGGCACGCAGGAACTTTCGCAGGTGGCGCTTGCCTCTGGTGCAGATACCGTGTTCTACGGGCATACCCATGTTGCTGCCGTGGAATATTCGAACAGCGTGTTTCTGCTGAACCCCGGCAGCTGCAGGCTCCCGCGCGGAGGCCAGCCGCCGTGCTATGCACGGTTCCGCGTCAGAACCGGTGCCGTACCGCCTGATTTCACGTTCTTCCAGCTGAAGGGAAAGCCCGGTACCCCGTACACTCCGCCTCCGCGGACTTCCTACTGGTAGCGGCAGGGGGCGCGGCCCTCACTTCACGATGGTGCGGGGAACTTTACAAAGCGTGCGTTTGGGCTTACACTGGTGGTATGGCTAAAAAACAACTTCGCTTTGTATTCGACGCACCGGCAGCAACGGTGTTTGCTATCCTCGGTGTGCTGGTTTTCCTTGCGGACGTGCTCAGCCATCATGTTGTCATTCCTTCGTTCTGTACCTGCCGGAGCCTGAAGGCGCTTGGTGACGGTGCTGAACTGTTCGACTTCAAGAATGCGCTCGACTACATGCGGCTTTTCCTTCATGTGTTTGCAGGTACCTCCTGGGAAATGGTGCTGCTCAATGCCCTGTTCGTGCTGCTGCTGGGGCCGCAGCTGGAGGAACGCTACGGCACGCCCATGCTCTGCCTGATGATGATTCTGACGGCGCTGGTGACCGGTGTGCTTTGCGTCTGCACCGGCTGCCTTGTTGCCACCGGCGCGGAAGGCATCATTTTTATGATGATTGTGCTCATTTCGCTTACGGCCTTTGCCCGGCGCAGGCTTCCCTTTTCATGGCTGTGCATTTTCCTGTGTTACACGGCGTACCGCGTGCATTACTATGCGTACCTTCCGCGGGCAAGCACATCCTTTGCGCAGGACAAGTCGCTTATGGAACTGCTGCAGAAGAACATCCCGCTGCTCATCAACCTTGCGGGCGGCATAATCGGCAGCCTCTTCGGCTTCTTTATACAGCCGCGCAAGCACGGCGGCAGGGGTTTTACCGACGATGACGCCACGCTTTCGTTCAGCGAGGTAAAATCACGCCGTGCCCGCCCGGACGATGAAACCGTCGTCGATACCCGCCGCTCCTGACCACCGTTGTTACCCCCTGACAGTCGCAGGTATCTCGGAAAAAGCATGGAACTGAGTTTTTCGGGATGCCCTCTATCGACTTTTGCCGCCAGCTCTGCTATACTGTAAAAATGGCAAGTTCAAAGGTAAAGACATTCGGCATTCTTACCAGCGGCGGAGACGCCCCCGGCCTGAATGCCGCGATACGCGCGGTCTGCCGCACTGCAAAAATCCAGTACGGTATGAATGCCATCGGCATCCGCAACGGTTACCGTGGTCTGGTGCAGGGCGATATGTTCGAGCTGGGACCGGACAATCTGGTGGGGCTGCTGACGGCCGGCGGCACCATTCTTGGCACTGCGCGCGACAAACCCTTCAAAAATCCGCGCCCCGACCCCGATACCGGGCTGCTTCCGGTGGAAGCGATAAAAGAGAATTACAAAAAATGGAACCTTGACGCCCTTGTCTGCCTTGGCGGGAACGGCACAAATACGACGGCCAGCCTGCTTGCGCAGGAAGGACTGAACGTCATCGGGCTGCCGAAAACCATAGACAACGACATTGTAAAGACAGATATGACCTTCGGCTTCTGTACTGCGCTTGACGTGGCAACCGATGCCATTGACCGCATCCACACGACGGCGCACAGCCACAGCCGCATCATGGTCATCGAAGTGATGGGGCACAAGGCCGGGTGGCTGGGGCTGTATTCCGGCATTGCCGGCGGCGGCGACGTTATCCTCATTCCGGAAATTCCCTATGACATACATTCCGTGGCGGAAAAAATAAAGGAACGGCGCGATGCCGGCAAGAACTTTTCCATCATCGTGGTGGCAGAAGGTGCGCTCAGCAAGGACGAGGCACGTATGGAAAAGAAAGAGTTCAAGAAATCCCGTGCGGCGATGCCGTATTCCATTGCCTACCGCGTGGCGCATGAGCTGGAAGAGGCAACGCAGCTGGAATCCCGCGTGACGGTGCTCGGCTACCTGCAGCGCGGCGGCACTCCTTCGCCCTACGACCGCGTGCTTGCCACCCAGTTTGGTACGGCGGCGGCGCATTTCCTTGCGGAAGGCCGCTTTGGCAATCTGGTTGCCATGCAGGACAGCACCATTGTTGGTGTCCCGCTGGAAGAAATTGCCGGGAAGATAAAAAATATTCCGCTCGACCACCCGATGATTCGGGCAGCCCGTGAGCTGGGCACAGGATTTGGTGACTGAGTATGTATAAGTGTCATTTCTGCCAGAACTGCGACGGCACGGGCTGCATCGGTGAAATGCCCGGCATGGGCGGCCCAAATGCAAGCCGCAATTTCCTTCACAACTGCGAGGCCTGGGGAAGAATCGCGCTTCCGGCCGGGTATTCCGCGGATGCAGAGCCACATGTGGACGTCCGCCTTGCTCCGGTAACAGGTGCCGTGGAAAATGTCGGCTACGATGATGAGCGGCAGTTCTACTTTGATATCATTGACTACTGCCTGCGTCACGGCATCAAGCTGAGCATCGGCGACGGTACGCCGGACCACAAGCTGCAGTACGGCATACAGGCGGTGCAGGCTGCCTGTGAACGCTTCCCCGGCACAAAGGCCGCGGTTTTCATCAAGCCCTACCCGCAGGAACGGGTCTTCGAGCGCATCGAATGGGCGCTGCCGGTTGCGGAGGCGGTGGGCATGGATATTGACAGCTACAATATCATCACCATGCGGAACCTTGTGCATCTTGAAAAGAAGACGCCTGCCCAGCTGCGTGCCATCAAAGCCCGGCTGGAGGCGGAAGGGCTGCCCTTTGCCATCAAAGGCATTTTTACGGAGGAAGACGTGGATACCGTTGCCGCGGTCAAGCCCGCCATTGCGTACATCTCGAACCACGGCGGCCGGGTTGATACGCGCGAAGGCAGCACGGCGGAATTCCTTGCAGCATACGCAGAAAAGCTCCGTGCCAACTGCGGCGAGCTGTGGGTTGACGGCGGCATCCGCAGCAGGCATGACATGGCGGTGGCTGCAGCATACGGCGTGAGCACCGTGCTGGAGGGACGCCCCTTTATCACCGCGCTTTGCCGCGAACGCGCCTA
>CADCQA010000010.1 GCA_902803415.1 uncultured Spirochaetaceae bacterium
ACAGGTTCGGAACCGACCTGCACCGGCGGAATGTTGCGCAGGCCGTACTGTACGCTCTCGTTCGCTGCGGGGAGCTGCCCGATGCTCTTGTCCAGTTCCTTCACCAGCTTCTTTCCGTCCATACCGCCGACGACAACCACGAACATGTTCGCCGGGTCAAGGACTTTCTTGTGCAGCGCCTGCATGTTTTCCACCGTGATGTTGTCGATGGAATCCGGAGTGACGGATGTCTGCGTGGCAAAGGGATGATTTTTGTACAGCGCCGAAGTCAACGAGTAGGAAAGCAGGCTGTTCGGGTCGTTCAGCATGGACTGAACGCTGTTCGTGTAGTCAGTCATCATTGCATCGACCGTCTGCTGCTCGTACGCCGGATGCAAAAATCCATCCACAAGGACGGGAAGCATCTTGTACAGATAGGCATCCACGGTTCCCAGCGAAAGTGCGCTGCCCGCCGCCACCGTGTACTGGGAAATGCTTGCCTGCGTGTCGAAGGAAAGCGTCTTGCGGGCGGCATTGTCATAGTTTTCGGAACTGCCCGCCATCTGACGGAAGAGCGCAGCCTCAAGCCCGGATGTTTCCGGCGTCAGGTGCTCGATACCGCCGCGCACAACAATGCTTACGGAATCGATTTTGCTGCCCTTCACGTGCTGCACGTGCACGGGAATGCCGTTGGACAGCTTGTAGGTGTCCACGCGGGCTGCATCCTGCAGGTCGTATTTCTTCTCTGCGGCAAGCGCCTTGCCGGGAACATAGATTTCTGACTTCTCCGGAACAGAGACGGCGGCGGCAATCTTCTGCGGGTCAGGCGCAAAAGACGCATCCTTCCACCAGAAAGCCTTTTCCGCGGTAACTTCATCGTAACCGGCAGCGTCGAATTCCTGCTTCAGCTGCTCATAGACGGAAGGATGCACCACCACGGCGACCAGCGGCTTTTTTCCGGCAAAGTATTTTTCAACAAAGCCCTGCACGTCTTTCTGCGTCACGCCCGCAATGCGGTCATTGTACGTATAGTAGTATTCCGGCGAAGAGCAGACCCACCAGAACTGCAGCGTAGAAAGCAGCCCGGAGGCAGTCTGCGCCCCCATGATGTCGCTGTCACGCAGCTTGCGGCTGATGTCGGCAACCTTCTGCTTGGAATACAGCGATTCATCCGCGGCCATGGCAGGCAGAATGCTGTCCTGGATTTCCGAAAGCATCTGCGATACGCGGGCGCACAGCCCCTGCTCCGGCGAAAGCATCACGGCGCCGAAGGAGAACATGCCGTCTGCGCGGGTGGTCTGGTAGCCCGACCAGATGTATTCGGACGAAGGAATCTGGTACGCGGGATTTTCCTGCAGCGTGCGGCGGTATGTGCCGTCGGGATCGCCCAGCAGGTTCAGCAGGTAGTCTGCGGCATAGGTGTCTTCTATGTCAAAATCGGTGTCCGGCCCGCGGAAAATCATTGACACGGACGCAATCTGGGGTGCCACCTGATCGTTCGGCATCACGGCAAACTGCACGTCGCTGAACGGTTCCGTACTCTGGCGGCGTCCGTTTTCCGGCACGGGGTTGCCGTTGTTGCTCCAGGTGCCGAAGATTTTCTTTGCAAGCCGCTGCACTTCCGCAGGGTCAATGTCGCCGCCAACAAAGAGGGCCGCGTTGGACGGAATGTAGTAGCGGCTCTGGATGTCGTGCAGCTGCGCCACCGTTGCGTTGCGCACCACCTCGGACGCTCCGCCCGGATCAGTGCGGTACGGTTCCGCCGGGAACAGCTTGCGGCACAGGTAATTATAGTTAATGCTGGAAGGGTTGGCAAAGCTGCCCTCAATCTCGGAAAGCACGACTTTCTTTTCATTTTCCAGTTCCACGCTGTCCATGAGCGGGCTGCGGATTGCAGCGTTCCAGAACGCAAGTCCGTTTTCAAGCTGATCCTTGGGCACGGTGAAAAAATAGTTGACGCAGTTTACGCCCGTCGTGCCGTTCCAGTCGGTGATGCCCATGTCCTTGATGGCACGCTGCACTTCAGCGGCGGTGGGATACAGCTCGTTTCCCTTGAACATCATGTGCTCGTACAGGTGGAACAGACCGGCGTTCTCCGGCGTCTGCGTAACAGCGCCCGCACGAACCGCAATGCAGATGTAGACGAGCGGCACCGCATGGTTTTCCTGTGCAAAGACGGTCAGGCCGTTGTCAAGATTGTACTGGTGCAGGCCCTCAACAGGCAGCCGCTTGCTGCAGCCGGAAAGGGCAAGAAGGCAGGAAAAGAAACATGCCGCCAGAAACAGCGGCAGCTTTTTTTTGTGTTGATTTGTCAATTTGTAATCTCCCGGACACGCCGCGGCACTGCGCCGCATCGCGCCCCACTCACTATGTTTTGGAAGCAGCCCGGAAGCTGCATGCCACCGGGAACATGTTCCCGCGGAAACAATTCCCGTACATCTAAAAGGAATGGAGAAAGCGGAAGGTTACAAAGCGCAGCAGGGAACAACAAAAGGCAAAAAATGCACTCCCAGAAAAAAACTGCCCGATACCGTTGGTTGTATCGCTGTACGCTACAAAGACGGCATCGGGCAGTTTTTTTGGCGCATTAGCCTCAGCTGTTATTTGCTGCGCGCTTTTACCACATTGCCAAGGTCGTCCTCCACGCCGCGCTCGGTGATGTAGTAGGACTTGATGGGCGGGAAGCCGTTGAACTTTACGCTGGCATAGCTGGACGTATACGCGCCGGTTGCCAGCCAGTACACGTTGTCACCGCTCTTCAGGTCAAGCGGCAGCTTGTACTTCTCGTTTTCGTACATGATGTCGGCGCTGTCGCAGGTGGGACCGGCAATGATGACTTCGCCCTCGCGCCCGCCGTCTTTGTCAGTGACGATGGGATACTTTATGGATTCATCAAGCGTCTCAATCAGCCCGTTGAACTTACCCGCGTCAAGGTAAACCCAGCGCTGCAGGGCCGTGTTGTTCTTGCGGGAAATGAGCACAACCTGCGTCGTCATGATGCCGCTGTCGCCCACAAGGGAACGGCCCGGCTCCAGCACGATGTGCGGGATGTTTTCGCCAAAGTCGTCATGCAGGTAGCGGGAAATCTCCGACGCGTAGTCCTTCAGCTCATTGGTGGGCTGAATGTAGTGTGCGGGGAAGCCGCCGCCCATGTTTATCATGGTCAGCTTTATATTCTCTTCCTCTTCAAGGGATTCGAAGAGGTATTTGGTCTTTGCAATTGCATCGTTCCACTGGCCGATATCGCGCTGCTGGCTGCCCACGTGGAAGCTGATGCCGTAGGGGGTCAGCCCGGAATCACGGGCAAGCACCAGCAGGTCATACGCCATATCCGGATGGCAGCCGAACTTGCGGGAAAGCGGCCAGTCCGCCGTGGTGGAATTTTCCACAAGGATGCGGACGTACACGCGGGAGCCGGGGGCATACACCGCGATGTTTTTCAGGTCATCCTTGGAGTCCGTGGCGAACATGCGGATGCCCTTCTCATAGAAATATTTTACATCTTCAGCTTTTTTTATGGTATTACCGTAGGAAATCCGGTCGGGCGAGATGCCGAGCGCAAGCACTTCATCAAGCTCGTAGCGGGAGGCAATGTCGAAATTTGCGCCGAGTGAATCGAGCATTTTTATGACCGGAATGCCGGGGTTCGATTTCACTGCATAATAGATGCTGGCATAGGGGAAGGAGTCAACAAGCTGCGAATAGCGGCGCTTGATGACATGCAGGCTCGTAAAGATGTTCGGTGTCGCAAAGTCCTTGGACACATCGCGGAAACGCTCCCACTCCGGGTCAGAAACATATTCACTTCTGTTGAACATGAAGGCTTACCTACCTTGTTCTGTGATAGGGAGGCTTGCAGAAGCCCCCTGTTCGGGAAAAGAAATGCAGGCACTCCGCCCGCCCTCCTGCCCGACTGCAGCAGTCCGCACGCACTGGCTGAAGGACTGCCTTCCGCGATAATAGCACAATTAGCGCAGCTGTGCCATAGTTTTTTTTGTTTTTTTATGATTAATTTTCCGCGGACAGGCAGGAGCACAGCGATTTTCAGCCGGCGAAGGTATAGCCGGCCTTTGTAACCGCCTGGGCAAGCACATCATCGGAAATGCTGCCCGTGTAGCGTATGAGCGCCTGGGCCTTTGTGTGGTCGGGAACGGCTTCCGTAACCCCGGCAATGCCTTCCAGCGCCTCTTTTACGTGCATTTCGCAGTGCGGGCACATCATGCCCTCGATTTTCAAGGTTCTTTCCTGTACGTTTTCCATCTGTTCCTCCGTGTTTGCTTTAAGCTTTCCTTCACTATATGATGTTTCTGCTGTCTTGTCATGCACCGGACGGCGGGAACCGTGCACCCTGAACAGGTTCAGGCGCAGTGCATTCGAGACGACGCAGAAACTTGAAAGGCTCATGGCCGCCGCGCCCAGCATGGGATTCATGGTCCAGCCGGTCAGCCGGTACCACGCCCCCGCCGCCAGCGGAATGAGCAATATATTGTAGAAAAATGCCCAGAAAAGGTTCTGGCGGATGTTGCGGAGCGTGGCGCGGCTCAGGCGGACGGCAGCACACAGATCCGAAAGGCGGCTGTTCATCAGCACCACGTCGGCGGCATCCAGCGCAATGTCCGTACCCGCACCGATGGCAATGCCCACATCCGCGCAGCTGAGCGCCGGGGCATCATTGATGCCGTCCCCGACCATGGCAACTTTTCCCTGCTTGCGCAGCGACTGGATGACGGAAGCCTTTGCATCCGGCAGTACGCCCGCCACCACTTCGTCCACACCGGCGGCAGCGGCGGCAGCCTGTGCGGTGCGCTCGTTGTCGCCGGTAATCATGACGACGCGGATTCCCATGCCGTGCAGCTGCCGCACTGCATCCGCGCTGTCATCCTTCAGGCGGTCGGCAACGGCAATAAGCCCCAGCACATTTCCGCCGCGCGCAAAGGCAAGCACGGTCTTTCCCGCGGCAGCAAGTTCGTCCGCACGCACAAGCATGTCCTGCGGCAGCGGCAGCAGTGAAGATACATAGCGGATGCTGCCCCCGCACAGTTCGCTGCCGGAACGGAGCGCGCGCAGCCCGTTGCCCGGAAGCGCGGAAAAAGCTTCCACCGCGCCGGGATGCAGCTGCCCCTGCACGGCACGGGCAACCACCGCCTTTGCCAGCGGATGCTCGCTGTTCGCCTCAAGGTCGAGCGCGGCCTGCAGCAGTTCCGTTTCACCGGTTCCGGCGGCGGGGATAATGTCGGTAACTTCCGGTTCCCCGCGGGTCAGGGTGCCGGTCTTGTCCAGCGCGGCAACCGTGATGCGCCCGGTTTCCTCCAGCGCGGCAGAGGTCTTGAAAAGGATGCCGTTGCGGGCACCCACGCCGTTACCGACCATGACGGCGACGGGGGTTGCAAGCCCCAGCGCGCAGGGGCAGCTGACAACCAGTACGGCAATGCCCCGCGAAAGGGCAAAACCGAGCGGCTGCCCCGTCAGCAGCCAGACAAGCACCGTCACCACAGCAAGGGCAATGACGGCGGGGACAAATATGCCGCTCACTTTGTCGGCAGTGCGGGCAATGGGCGCCTTGGTCGCTGCGGATTCGTTCATCAGCCGTATGATCTGCGACAGCGTCGTGTCCTGCCCCACCCGCTCGGCGCGGCAGGTGAGCACGCCGGTCTGGTTCAGCGTTGCGGCGGAAACAGCGTCGCCTGCGCCCTTGTCCACCGGAATGCTTTCCCCCGTCAGGGCCGCCTCGTTCACGGAAGAAACGCCCTCAAGCACCGTGCCGTCCACGGGAATGGTTTCGCCGGGCTTTACCACAAAGACATCGCCGCGGCGGACATCTGCAAGGGGAACCTGCTGCTGCACGCCGTCGCGGATGACGGTTGCAGTTTCCGGCGCAAGGCTCATCAGCTTTTTGAGCGCATCGGTCGTCCGGCCCTTGGAAAGCGACTCCAGCAGCTTGCCCGTCGTGATGAGGGCAACAATCATGGCGGCGCCCTCAAAATACAGATTGTGCAGGTACGCCGCAACGGCAGCGCTGTCACCGGCAAGCTGGGCGGCTGTCATGGCGTACAGTTCGCAGACGCTGTATGCAAAGGAAACCCCGGAACCGAGCGCAACCAGCGTGTCCATGTTCGGGGCGCCGTGCACGACGGCCCGAAAACCGCTGCTGAAAAACCTGCCGTTGACCAGCATAACCACGGCAGAAAGCAGCAGCTCGGTGAGTGCAAGCGCCAGGGGGTTGCCGTGCAGGAACTGCGGCAGCGGAAAACCGAACATCGTGTGCCCCATGGACAGGTACATGAGCAGCAGAAGGAAGGCAAGCGAGCACAGGAGGCGCCGCAGCAAAGCGGGGCTTTCCGTATCCGCAAGGGAATCGCGGGAAGCAGCGGGGGCGGCAGCCTGTTCCGACCCGCGCAGCGAGGCACCATAGCCGGCAGCCTGCACCGCCGCAATGACGGCAGCAGGCTCAGCACTGCCTTCCACGCCCATGGCATTCGTCAGCAGGCTCACGGAGCAGGAGGTAACGCCCGGCACCCCGGACACCGCTTTTTCGACCCGCGCACTGCAGGCCGCACAGCTCATTCCCGTAACAGCATATTGTTTCATAATCATTTCCTTCTATTATAAATATACTAGAAAAACACGAAGCTGTGGCAAAAAAAGCATAAACAAACCAAAATTAATTCAGAGTAACCAGTACGGCAAAAAAAACTCACCGGCAGCAGAACACACCGGCACTGCACACTGCGGGGAAGATCCCGCCTTCCACACGAATCAAAGTATTTTCTTCAGGATGGATGCAAGTTCGTCCAGAGAAGCACTATCGCCGTGACGCAGCTCCTCTGCAACATCAGAAGCCAGATAGTGCAGCAGCACTTCCTTGCTGAAACTGCGCAGGGAAGCCTGCACTGCGGACACCAGCATCAGCAGCTCAGTGCAGGAGGCCCCGCTGCCCAGCATCCGGCGGACACCTTCAAGCTGCCCGATGGTGCGGTTCAGCCGGTTCATAAGCAGTTTCTCTTCTTTTTCGCTGCGGAACCCGGACATACCGGGCAGCAACGGTTCTTCATCGTCTGTCATTTACGGCTCCCGTGCGGCACGCCTAGTGCAGTTCCCGCATCTGCGTATACAAATCCGCAATCTTGAGCCGCGAACGCCGGAACGCATCAATGACATCGGGGTCAAACTGCGTGCAGGTATAGGATATAACGGTGATAAAGGCATCGTTGAAGACCGTCGATTTGTCTGCACCTTCTTCAAAGGAAAGCTTGTCGAACAGATCTGCCACCGCCACAATCCGCGCGCCCAGCGGAATCTGCCGCCCGCGGAGCCTGCGCGGGTAGCCGGTGCCGTCCCAGCATTCATGGTGGTTCAGCGCAACATCATGCGCCAGCACGTAGAACGGATCGTCCATGTCGTTCAGCACGAATTTGTCCACAAGGTCGGCCCCGTAGAGCACATGCTGCTCCATAACATCCATTTCGTCCCGCGTCAGCCCCAGCTTTTTCCGCACAATGTCGCGCGGAACCTGCAGCTTGCCCAGGTCATGCAGCGGCGCCACCTGCGTAAGGATTTCGATGTATTCATCGGTAAGCACGTCCGGGAATTTTCCTTCGTCCTGCAGCTCCTTGGCGATAACGTAGGTATAGTTGCTGGTGCGGCGCATGTGCTCGCCGGTGTCAGTATCAATCGAAAGAATACACTGGATTGCCCCGGAAACCAGTTTGCCGCGCATCAGGTTTTCGTTGCTGCGGATGTCCTGAATGCGGGCAAGCAGCTGCCGGTTTTCGTCCTCCAGCTGAGACGAACGCTCCACGTGCTCCGTTACGTCCCGCAGGATAACGGCAAAACCGTAGACGTGCCCGTGGTGCTCAACGCGGCGGACGCGCGGCATATAGGTTCTGCCGCCGATGGTAAACACGCTGCTGTCTTCCGTAGTGCCCAGCGGCGGAGAAATGCTGTTCTGCAGCCAGGAATTCGCCTTGACGGACACGCGGAACATGCCCTTTATCTCGCTGTACTCCGGGAAAAGCTGCGTACCGGGGCCGTTTACGTCCTGCACAAAAAGGCGGCTGTCCAGAATGAACAGCGGCGACGAAATTTCCTCTTCCACGGTTTCAAAGGCAAGGTCGTACAGGTTATTGAAGCGCCGCCGGAAAATCATGTACACCGAAATTGTGCCGGAAAGCACAGACAGCAGCAGGTAGAGCGGAAAGCCGCTCAGCCGGTCGGCAAGCACATAGTTTTCCATGAAGAAGCAGACCGGAATGAATATCATCAGGAAAAAGATGATGGCGTCCTTGCGCTCGCCGCCCTTGTCGGTACGGGTAAATTTATACACAAACATACCCAGCACGGACAGCGTGTAGGCAACGAGGGTTACTTTGTAGGCACTCATGCCCCAGCCGTACTCGATGCGGCTCTGGTAGCGGCGCAGCGCGCTCTGGTAGGTGATGAAATAATTTTTGAAGAACCAGTGGCTGCATTCAAACAGCGAATAGCGGTCGATGGAGAATATCAGCAGGAGCAGTACGCCCGACCACAGGAAAAGCAGCGCCCACACCAAAAGCGGCACATGGAAGTTGTAAAACCGCTCAATCGTCTTAAGAATCAGCAGGTAGAGCACCAGCACCGAGACATACTGCAGCTTTGCCCCCATGATGATGAGCCCCTCGGATTCCCCGTGTATGCAGCAGTAAACGCCAATGCTTCCCAGCAGCAGCATGGACAGGGTGGCCGTCAGGTACTTCTGCTCGCTGGAAGGTTTCTGCTCCACAAGCACCAGCAGGTCAAGGCAGATGACGGCAATAATACCGATGATAAGCGGCTCTGATATGAAAAATGTTGACATAACTGCGATTCTTCCTTCGGGCGGCTGCAAAAGCAGGTCGAGCCCTTGCAGCGCCTCCCTTTATTAATCGGAAGAATTCGCAGGCTTCAACAGTGCGGCGGGCATGCACCCAGCCGCAGCAGCAGAATGAATCAATAACCGTCGCTCATGCTGCGGTTGATGTCGCGCTGGTACAGCTCCTGGTACGTCAGGCTCATCATCTTGAGGCGGTCTTTCATCTCCTGCGGGAAGGGCATGAAGCGCCAGAAAATGGCACGCACTTCCTTGGGAAGCTTCTGTGCACCGGTTGATTCCTTGGTAATCCACAGGATGTAGTCGGCAATGAAGAATGACTTAAGGTCGCCCTTCAGCTTCTGGGAATCGATGTACTG
>CADCQA010000011.1 GCA_902803415.1 uncultured Spirochaetaceae bacterium
GGGGAGCCGGACTGCGGCTGCCTTCTCTCTTCCAGTATCGGAAACAGGGCAGCTGCGGAACAGCCTTACGGATCTGCCGGGTTCTGGTACCCGTCAGCCCTGATTTTCGCTGTAAGCCTTCTTTACGGCCTCTATAATGGCACTGTCTGCTACCGTAATGCGGTTCCTTCCTTCCCGCTTGGAAACATAAAGCGCCTTGTCTGCCTGATCTACCAGCTGCTCCGCGGAATCCACCGGATTTTTGTCCATGGAGAACGTTGATACGCCGCCGGATATGGTCATGTGCAGCTTCTGCATCTGGTACACAAAGTCAAAATTCTCTATATTCTTCCTGATGCGCTCGGCAACCATGGTGGCGTCCTTCTGGGAGGCCCCGTTGAGCAGCACGGTGAATTCCTCGCCACCGTAGCGGGATGCCATGTCGTCCCCGCGGATGCTGCCCTTGATGATACTTGCCACCTGCGTCAATACGTAGTCGCCGCAGGCATGGCCGTAGGTATCGTTCACTTTCTTGAAGAAATCTATGTCGAACATGAGCACGCTGACGATGCTGCCGGCCTCGCGGGCGGTTTCCAGTCTGTCAGAAAGGACGTTGAAGAAGTAATATTTGAATTTCAGGTGCGTCATCATGTCCGTGGAAGACAGTTCCACGAGGAATGCGTTGTTTACCGCAATTGCCGCAAGTGACGTAATGGTAAGGATTTCCTGCTTTTCGTAGTCGGAATAGCCGCCCTCCGTCATGTCGGGGATAATGCGTTCGCCCAGCACCAGAATGCCGTTCAGCCGGTTCTTCAGCAGCAGCGGAACGATGAGCGTGGGCTTAAGCTGGCGCAGGATATCGACATCCTTGCAGTCCGGCAGGGCTTCTTCCAGTTCCTGCAGCGTGTAGACGCGCGATTCGCTGCTCATTTTTTCGATAAGCTTTGAATTCTTGGAGATGGAATAGTCCAGCAGCTGGTCGGTGTCAAGGTTCTGGTAATTGTTTCCCAGCCGGAACGAATTGTTCGTTACGGAATTCAGGACAAAAATGCCTGCGCCAGTCACGCGCATCTGTGCCATTGCCGTGTACAGGATGGATTCTATGAGCGTCGGCAGCTCCAGCGTCGTACAGAGGGAGCGGGTGATTTCCAGCATCTGGTTGAGGTCGTAGATTTCCTTTTCGTAGTCGGCGGCTGTTTTGATACCCGTCATGCCGTCCGAATTTATGCCGGCAAATTCATTTTCCATACGAACGCCCTCCTGCCATCAGCTCTTCTTGTCCTGCTTCAGGACAACGTATTCTTTCATCACATCGAAGAAAATCGCCCATGAAGCAAAGGTTTTTTCCATAAATTCCGAATTGTCCCGGTTGCGGGAAGACATCATCAGCACCTTCAGGTTCGTGATGACGTCGGACATGGGTTTCTTTGATTCTACAAGGATTTCTCCGACTTTCTGGCTCAGCTGGTAAATGTTGTTTACTTCGGTCTGAAGGAGGGATTTGGTGCGTTTGTCAATTTTGTCCATCAGGTCCTTCAGGCGGTTGAGGAACGCAGTGTCCTTGTGGCCGTCGCGCAGCAGGCTGGCGATAACGGCTTCGTCGAATTCCCCGCCCTGCTGGAAGAGCATCTCGAACTGCTCGATGTGGCTCAGGCTGTCGTTTACCGCATAGACTTCGGCGGCAAATTCGGTCTTGTATTCCGGTGTATTGAAGAATCCTTCTATTACAATGTCGTTCAGCAGCGGCTTTACGCGATCCTGGTACATGCGGACAAGGAAGGTCTTGAGCACCTGCATGGGGAGCACCCAGTAGAATGAACAGGGAGAATCCTGCTTCAGGCGGTTGTTCAGCTCGTTGTTGTAGCCCCTGAGCACTTCCATCTTTGTTTCTCCGAAGAGCGCGTTGACTTCGCTGCTGATGGTTTCGTCCTGCAGCTCGTTCTTCAGGCGGCCTTCGTCGATGACAAAGCGGTTTTCAAGGTAGCCGGCGTAGCGCTGGCGCTCGTCCCCTTCGTAGACGCTTTTTTCCGGCGTAAAGTCGGGTGCGCCCTTTGCCATGCGCACAAGCATGAGGAGCGTTTCCGTCTTAAAGACTTTTTTGATGACGGACTGCACTTTGCGCAGGCAGGAGACAAGTTCGTCCTGCTTCCGCTTGTCCATGCGGGAGCGGTTGTACAGCTCGTACAGGGCGAGTACGGCGTTGCTGGTGGATGTGTTTATGTCCATGTCCGCCAGAATATAATACAGATCCTGCAGCGAATTTTCCACGAGCGTCAGCGGAACGGGCTGGAAATTCGGCTTTGCCGGGGAATCCGGGGTGTAGTTTGCGTCAAAAAGGTGCAGCGTGTTGATGTAGTTGAATTTGCAGATGTCGCTCAGCTGCTTGAGGCGGTTCACCACGGTATCGATTTTGGTGAACTGCGGGGATTTCAGCTCCTTGAGCACTTTTTCAAGCTGCACGCGCTCCATGTCAAAGAAGCGGGACAGGTTGTCCGTCTGGGAGGCGGCTTCCTTGCGGTTTGCATAGGTAAGGCTTTCTATAATATTCTGCCCTTCGTCGGAAAAACCGGTCAGCATGAGCTGCTCGACAAAGTGGAAATTGCGTTCGATGTCTTCGCTGCAGATGGTTTCAGACAGGAGGTTATACAGGGGCTTTGTGTTTTCGTAGAGGACGCGGAGGGCTTCCGCAAAGTTGGGCTGCAGCAGGTCGTCGGCATAGATGGTGGGGCTGACCGCGCGCAGCTCGTTCCCGAGTTTTCGCAGTGCAATTCTTTTCTTGACATCCGGGGCTGTCGGTGTGAACAGCTCCTGGAGTAAATTTTTTAAGCTCTGAAAAATCTGCATAATACCATTTTATGCTAAAAAAGTGATTTAGACAAGGTAGGAATTAAAAATTGCCCGGTAGTCCTGTACGCTGGATGCGGAAACAACCTGCGCGCGGAGCTTTGCTCCTCCCCGGATGCCGGAGCTGTAGGCGCAGAATTTCTTGCGCATCTGTACGCAGGCGGTCTGTTCCCCCTTGTCTGCCACATTCAGCTCAAGTTCCCGGAAGCCTGCAAGCAGCCTGTCCTTGAGCGGTTCCTCGTCGTAATGCCCCTCCAGCAGGTACTGGCGCACCCTGCGGAACAGGAATGGGTCGCCCATTGCACCGCGCGCGAACATAACCCCGTCCACGCCGGTTTCCTCCAGCATCCGCCGCGCGCTTTCGGGGCTGTTTGCATCCCCGCTGCCGAACACGGGTATGCGCCCTGCCACGAATTCTACCAGCTGGCGCTGTATGCCCCAGTCAGCCTTGCCTTCGTAGCCCTGCGCGCGGGTACGGGCATGGATGGTGATGGCGTCGGCACCGGCACTGAGCGCGGCCTCGGCAGCCTCCTTCCAGGTGATATGCTGGGCGTCCCAGCCGCTGCGGATTTTTATGGTTACGGGGATTTCGGGGCGTTCCGGGTGCGCTGCGGCAAAGGCTTTTACGGCGCCTTTTACCGCGCTTACGATGGCGTAGAGCCGTTCAGGCTCCCTGGTGAGCATGCTGCCTGCCCCGCTTTTAACGATTTTGGGCACGGGGCAGCCGCCGTTGATGTCCAGCGCGTCGCAGCTGGTACGGGTCAGCACGATGGGCACCGCCTGTGCCATGACATCTGCATTGCCGCCGAAAATCTGCACGGCATACGCCTTCTCTGCCGGGGACTTTTCCATGAGCGCGGCCGTCTTGCCTGACCCGCGGACCAGCGCTTCTGCGGACACCATCTCTGTGGTGCAGAACGAGGCGCCCTGTTCCGCGCACAGGGAACGGAATGCCCGGTCGCTGTAACCGGCGATGGGTGCGAGGAACAGGTTTCCCTCCAGCCGGAGGGAGCCAATCTGTACGGGGTGGTAGAGGCAGCTCATGCTTCCGGCAGCCCGAAGAAGGTGCAGCTGTTCTTCCACAGCTGGGCGCTCAGCTTCTCCAGGTCCATCTCCAGCATTTCCGCGAGGAATTTCGCCGTTGCGGGCAGGTA
>CADCQA010000012.1 GCA_902803415.1 uncultured Spirochaetaceae bacterium
CGGCAGATTCCAGCCGGCAGGTTTGTCCTGCCAGGGCAGATTCGGGATATCGGTTCCGTTGATTATTTTACTCATATTTCCTCACTCGATTAAAGTAAATTTACCTAATAAAATAATCACACGGTTTTTCCCGTTTGTCAACCGGAATTCATGCGTGTCTTGGAAATCTCACTTTGAAATAGATTTAAAAAGAAAGAGGTTCTAAGGGGCGAAGGACAATCCCTTTCCCTTCGTTCACTTGCCGCAGTGGATAAAGGTCAGTTCGTGCTTATTGTAGTTCAGGTGGACAACGCGGCTGTCCGGGATGGCGGCAAACTGGGCAACAAGGTCCCAGTCCACAGCGCCCTGCATTTTGATAGTGCAGACCATATTGCACGTCAGCCCGCTGTCCAGCCATGTGTGCACCCAGCCCAGCAGGCGCTCCGGGTAGCAGATAACATCGCTGAACACCCAGTCAAAGCTGCCGAGTTCCTGCGGAGTAAGCGTAAATGCGTCATGCGCGCGGAATTCTACCAGCGGATTCTGCATAAGGGCCGGTGCAAGTTCCGTGCGGTCAACGGCAAGCACCTGCGCGCCCAGCCCCGCAAGCACCCATGTCCAGCCGCCGGGACAGGCCCCTGCCTCAAAGCAGCGCTGGCCCGCATGCGGCAGTTCCACCCCAAAAAAGTGCTGCGCAAGCACCAGGCTTTCCTGAACCTTCAGGTATGCCCGGCTCGGCGGATTCACGTGGTCTTCGTTCCAGACCAGCGTCCCCGCGGGAAGGCAGCTCGTCGTTTCCGCGGAAGCAATGAGCGTGTGCTCGTCAAGCAGCGTATACAGCCCGATGGGAGACGCGGGGATGGAAAAGGGAAAATCGCGGGATTTCAGGTTTATGTGCGGCAGCTTGTCCTGAATGAGCGCAGCACGGCGGAAGCACGTAAACTGGTACGGCGCCCAGGAACGCTGTATGCCCCGCAGCGCAGCTGCCGCCTCGCCAATGGAATCAAATTGCAGAAGAAAAGGGTGCAGCATGGCACAGCGGCACCAGTAGGGAGTGCGCTCCGCCGAAGCTTCGTAATCCGGCAGGTACAGCAGTTCACCGTGGCGGCGGGCGCCGGAACAGTCTGTATTGAAACGCCCTGAAAATTCATCGGCCAGCAGGGAATCCATGCCGGGAAAAGGGAGGAATGCCGCGCCGGGCAGCTGCTGCACCGTACTTGCCATCAGCTGACAAATACCGGCTGTGTATTTATGATGAAGCTGTACACGTCATCTTCCGGTTCTGCGTCTTTTTGCAGCGCACGGATGTAGTCTTTCAGCATGGGTGTGTCCATCGAGCGGAGGAAGCTGAAGCCTATCTGAGTGCCGTTATCGCTCATGCGTTTCCACTGCGGGTGGCAGAGCAGCCGGAGAGAAGTAGAGGAATTCCGATGGGGAAGCGAAATGTTCAGATTGTAATCGTTCTCCATATCAACAGAAACAGGAATAGGGAACCGAACCTTGCAGCCCTTCAGACTGATATCGTCCAGTACCCCCGGAAGCGTGCACAGCTCGCCTGCATCCACGTGGCCGTAATCATCAAAACGCTCATCCATCCTGTGTTCTTTTGCCATAGTACCCTAATTATGTACTTTTGCTGGAAAAACGTCAAGCCGTCAGACGGAATTCCTAGTATCGGCAAATTTCCAGCAGCGCACCAGATGTTCGGTGCCGCCGCAGGGAAGCAGCTGCTGCATGGTGCGGCAGCGCTCTTCCGCGTGGGGGCAGCGGTGGTAGAAGCAGCAGGCGCCGCTGCATGCCGGGCGGAGCGTCTCCAGCGGGGCATTTTCCGCATTCCGGCCGCCGTCCTGCGCCCCGATTACCGGGATGGAAGAAAGCAGCAGCCGTGTGTAGGGGTGGCGCGGCATCCGGTACACGTCGTCGGCACTGCCCTGCTCCACGATGCGCCCACGGTACATAACGGCAATCCGGTCGCACATGTAGTAGACGATGTCCAGATTGTGCGAGATGAAGAGCAGGGAAAGCTCCCGGTCGCGGTGGATTTCGCGGAACAGGTTGAGTATCTGAGAGCCGACGGAAACGTCCAGCGCAGAAACAGCCTCGTCAGCGATGATGAGCCGGGGATCAAGCATAAGTGCCGCGCCGATGCACACGCGCTGCCGCTGACCGCCGCTCAGTTCCTGCGGATAGCGCCTGCGGCAGGAAGCATCCAGCCCCACGGTTTCCAGCATGCGGCAGACTTTTTCTTCGCGCTCTGCAGGCGTACCGATGCCGTTTATGCGCAGCGGTTCCTCCATCGTAAAGCCCACCGTTTTCTTGGGATTCAGCGCGCCCAGCGGATCCTGAAACACAGCCTGCACAAGGCGGGTAAACACGGGGCGGGCTTCCGCGGCACGGTCATGCCCGTCAATGCGGATGCTGCCGCCAAAGGGCACCAGGCCCAGCACGGCATTCCCGAACGTTGACTTGCCGCAGCCGCTTTCGCCCACCAGCCCGAAGAATTCCCTCCGGCGGATGGAAAGCGACACATTGTGCAGCACCTGCTTCTGCTTTTTCCGCGCAAAGATGCCAAGGCTGTTGTCCGGGTAGGAAACGGAGACATCCGCTGCGTTCAGTATTTCTTCCATTCGTCAGGCCTCCCCGCCGGATATTCCGAAGGAATCTCCGCCAGATATTCCGAAGGAATCTCCGCCGGATGCGCCGGCTCCGGCACCGATGTTCCAGCAGCTGGCTGCATGTGCGCCGCCAAGGGGCGTTTCAGCCGGAGCCTGGCGGGAACAAATTTCCTGCGCGGCGGGGCAGCGGGGGGCAAAGGGACAGGGCGGCTTCTGCTCCGTAACGGGCGGAACCCTGCCGGGAATGCAGTTGAGCGGCGCGCCCTTCTTTTCCCGCGTAGGAATGGAATTCAGCAGGCCCTTCGTGTATTCGTGCACCGGCTGCCCCAGCACATCCTGCGTGCAGCCCTTCTCCATGATTTTTCCGCCGTACATGACGAGCATGCGGTCGCACAGGCTGCTGATGACGCCGATATCGTGCGAGATGAAGAGCATGGACGTACCGTGCTCGCGGTTGATTTTTTTGAGCAGGGCAAGCACGTGCGCCTGCGTCGTTACGTCAAGCGCGGTAGTCGGCTCGTCGGCAATCAGCAGGCGCGGGCTGCAGATGACCGCCATCGCTATCATCACGCGCTGCCGCATGCCGCCGGAAAGCTGGTGCGGGTAGCTGGCAAGAATGCGTTCCACATCGTAGATGCCGATTTCTTCCAGCAGTTCCGCGCTCCGCCGGTGAATTTCCTTGCGGTCAAGCCGCGAATGCAGCGCGAGCACTTCGCCAATCTGCCGCCCCACCTTCATCAGCGGATTCAGAGACGTCATCGGTTCCTGGAAAATCATCGTGATGTCCCTGCCGTTGATTTCCCGGCGCCGGGCTGCCGGCATGGCAAGCAGGTCTTCGCCGCCAAAGAGCATCCTGCCGCTTTTGACGCGGACGTTGGGCGCAAGCAGCCCCTGCACGGCAAGCGCGGTCAGGCTTTTGCCGCAGCCGCTTTCGCCCACAATGCCAAGGATTTCTCCTTCGTTCACATGGAAGTGTATGCCGTCCACGGCGGTGTACGCCCGCCCGTTTATTTCAACTTCAAGGGAAAAATCTTCCACGCGGAGCACTTTTTCCATTACAGGCTCCTTGCGTATTTCTTGCGCAGCCCTTCACCGATGCAGTTAAAGCCCACAATGGTGATGACAATCATCAGCCCGGAAGAAACCGCGTACCACGGAGACTTGAAGATGGTGCTCTGCGCTTCGTTGAGCATCCAGCCCCAGCTGGGTGCGGGCGGCTGAATGCCCAGCCCCAGGTAGCTCATGCTGGATTCCGCGAGGATGGCGTTGGACAGTCCGATGATGACGGAAGAAAAAAGCTGCGGCAGCACGTTAGGAAAAATGTGCACAGTAAGCAGGCGGAAGCCCGACGCCCCAAAGACGCGGTAATTCTTTACGAATTCGGCTTCCTTGTACTGCATGACGCCCATGCGCACGATGCGCGTGTAGCTGGGGATAAACATAATGCACAGCGCGGGAATGATGGTGTA
>CADCQA010000013.1 GCA_902803415.1 uncultured Spirochaetaceae bacterium
GCTTAGGGGAGGGCAGATTTTTTAACGTTAAAAAATCTGCCTGCTTCCGAAGCGAGGGGCTTCCCTCCCCTAAAACCCCACCCTTCATCGGCACGGTCAAGACAACGACTCGGCGTTGCCGGGGCTGCGCCCCTTGGAAACCCTGCTTTTTTAGATTCATTTCAAAAACTGATTTCCGTGAACTGACGGCCTCCCCAGACTTTCCGCGGAAAAACGTTCGGGATGCCCGTTCCTAAAACTGCAGCCCGACGGTGCGGAGCTTTTTGACCCGCACTGCCTGCGCCGCAGAAAACACACGCTCCGTTCCGTCCGGCACCAGCGCCAGCACGAATTCCGTATCGTTTTCCTTGCGTGACAGGGAAATCGGGGTGCCGACAAAGGGCGCAGGTGCATCTTCGGTTTCTACTTCCACAAGACTCTTTGAGCTCATGGCGCTGTCGATGACGTGCAGCTTGCCCGCATAGTCCATGCCGCCGGCCTCAAGCTTTTCAAAGCGGACACTGCCCCCCCGCAGCTGCTCTGCATTCACTACAATGCGGCGGTTAATGCGCTCCTGCAGTTCTTCAGCCTGGTCGGCGGGGAGTTTCTGTGCATCCAGTTTTTCCCGGAGCGCAAGCAGCGCTGCGTCCCGCTCCGCTGCAGGGCACGGCGAGGCGGGCTTTGCGGAAGCAGCCGGCACCAGCGTGCTGCCGCCGCAGCGCAGCGGAAACAGCCCCAGCGCAGTACGCTGCGTGCTGCTGCCTTTCACCGAACCGACAAAATCAAGTCCGCAGCGCTTGATGACAGCCTGCGCTTCCCGGTCGTCCGCAAAATCCATCAGGAAAATTTCCGGCGAAAGCCTGCACAGAATATGCCGCGCGGCAGTGGGATTTTTTTCCACAAAGACGGCCTTGTCCGCCGCAACTTTGAGGACATAGCCCTTGTACAGGGCAGCCGACGAATAGGAATTATACCAGTCCTGCACCGACACAAGCAGATTCTGCGGCAGCTCAAAACTGGAAAAGCGCCGCAGGGTGCCGCTTATATCGTCGGGGACCACACCGGCGTCAAAGGCGCGCATTGCAGAGGCGCGGTCAAGGCTGAATGTTGCGGCGGTGTCGCAGCGCAGCACGGAAAGGAATTTCATGAGCGGCAGCAGCTCGGCAAAGCTCATGCCCGGCAGCACCGTAACGCCGAAGCCCGCATCAATGCTCAGGCAGGACTGCGAATGCTCTTCCTTGCGGGAAGGCTTCTTTGCTTCCCTGAATGCCGGTGAGAGCGCAAACACGTCGGATCCGCTGCGGCCGCGCGCATACAGCACGCCGAATGCAATGCAGTTGTCAATCATGCTGTCCATGATGCCGCCGTCGCCGCCGCTTTCCGTTCCCGGCACGGATGTGTGGCTGGCAAGCATCCGGGCAAAGCGCCCCTGCCCCCGGCTTTCCGTACGGGCCCCCTGTTCCCGGATAAGGAAGGCAAGCCACAGCAGGGTCTCGCGCGCATAGCCGCCGGACGGTATGGAAAGCAGCACGTCCAGCAGCAGCTGCGCATTCACCTGCATGGTGCCGCGCGAAAAATGCCCGGCGGCGGCAGCACACAGATAGGTGTACTGCTCCTGCGGCGCAAGCGTTGCAAAGGATTCCAGCTGCCCCCAGTCCGGCGCCCAGCCTTTTTCGGCTTCGCGCAGCAGGCCCAGGTTGCAGAAGGCGGCAAAAAGCTGCGGCATGCCTTCCGTGCTGCCAAAAATGTCTTCAAGCTCGGCGGCATTCTTTTTTTTCAGGCTGCCGTCCGCCTTGCAGATTTCGGGATGCACAATGATGTACGAGATGAATGAGCAGAGCCGTGCCGGTGTCAGCAGCAGCGGCGGCGGGGCAGCAGGCTCCTCTGCGGGTGGCACCGGAAGCAGCAGGGCAATCGACACGAACGGCTCTATCACGTCTTCCAGCAGGGGGTTCACGGCAAAGACCCGCTCCCCGGTAAGCCCGTCCGAGTGCGCGTAGACAACCAGCCGCTCTTCCAGACTCACGATGTGCTCGTACAGGCTTGCATACGGGTACGAGCGCGCAAAAAAAGATTCCAGCTTGTGCTGCGTCAGCTGCGGAATATAGCGGATGGCGGCAATAATCCTGAGGTCGTCTTCGTCAAGGAACTTTACGAGCATCTGCTTGTTCGCATCCTTGCGCAGGAAGGAGCTGAGCTCTTCAATCAGTTTCTGCTTGTTGAAGGGAGTTTTCACCTCGCCCAGGTACATGCGGATGATGTCAAAAAAAACGGCATCGGGCAGCGTGGCAAGGCTTTCCCGCCACGTGATGATACGCTGAACTTTGGGATCCAGATTCATAGCGGGAAACCTCCTTCCGGCAGGGCGGCGGCTTCGTCAAGCTCAGCAAGGCTTTCTGCGCCGGTGTAACGCAGCAGGCGGTAGGAATAGCCCTGTTCCGCAAGGAATTTCTGCCGGTTGCTGCCAAAATCTTCTTCCACCGTGTTGCGGGTAATGAGCGTAAAAAAGCGAGAGGTGCGTTCCTTGGGGCGCAGGATTCTGCCGAGCCGCTGCGCTTCTTCCTGGCGGGAACCGAAGGTGCCGCTTACCTGAATTGCCATGCTTGCGTCCGGCAGGTCAATGGCAAAATTCGCCACTTTGCTTACCACCAGCACGCGGATGGCGTTGCTGCGGAAGTCCGCATAGATTTTGTCGCGCTCTGCATTCGGCGTTTTCCCCGTGATGATGGGCGCCTTAAGCTGCCGGGCAATCTCCGAAAGCTGCCCCAGATACTGCCCGATAACCAGGATTTTGTCTTCCGAGTATTTTTGAACAAGCGCCGCCACCAGTTCTTCCTTAACGGAATTCTCGCTTGCAATCTTGTGCTTGCTGCGGCTGTTGGCAATGGCATATTCAACTTCCTTGTCCCTGGCAAGGTCAACACGGATTTCTATGCATTCGGCGGAGGCAATCCACTTTTCCTTTTCCAGTTCCTTCCACGGCACATCGTAGCGCTTGGGGCCCACAAGCGAAAACACATGCCCTTCGCAGCCGTCTTCGCGGACAAGCGTGGCGGTCAGCCCCACACGGCGCACGGCCTGCAGCTCGGCGGCCACGCGGAACACCGGGGCGGGCAGCATGTGCACTTCGTCATAGATGACAAGGCCCCAGCTGCTGTTGCGGAACAGCGCAAAATGGGGATACGGGGCGGTTTTGTCCGGACGCCAGGTAAGAATCTGGTACGTGGCAACGGTTACCGGGCGGATAACTTTTTCTTCCCCGGTGTACTCGGCAATCTGGTCGCGCGTCAGCTCCGTCTTGTCAAGGAGCTCGTCTATCCACTGATGCACGGCGGAAATATTCGTGGTGACGATAAGCGTTTCCGTCTGCAGCAGGGACATAACTGCCATGCCCACGATGGTCTTGCCCGCGCCGCAGGGCAGTACGATGGTGCCGAAGCCGGTGCCCGGCCCCCGGTCGCCCACCAGCGTTTCTGCGGCTTCCTGCTGGTAGCCCCGGATGGAAAAAGGCTTTCCGCCCAGCGTTGTTTCCCGCAGCTTTATGTCCAGGTGCGCACCGTCTGCAAGCGGCACATCGTCCTTGACCGGCCAGCCCAGCCGGAGCAGTGCCTGCTTTACGGTGCCGCGGTCGGTCAGGTGCAGGAGGAAGCAGAACTGCTTTTCTTCTTCCGTGATGTTTGGGGCGGAACCATCGAATGCAGTGTAGGTGCAGGGCACCAGCAGCTTCTGCGCCGCCGGATTCGCGCTGATTTCCCGGTAGACAAGCGCAGACGTGGACACAAGATAGAGGTATTCATCCTTAACCCCTTCGTTTTCCTTAGGGGGCGCCGGAACAAGCCGCAGCCTGCCGAAGCGGCCGGCGGTTTCTTCAATCCATGCAGAGACAGCCTGCGGCACATCGTAGCGGGAAAATTCCGCCAGCGTCTGAACGGCCTGCGCCCCCGTAAAGCCCGCCCCTGCCGCATTCCACAGGGAAAGCGGCGTAAGCCGGTAGGTGTGCAGGTGCTCGGGCGAGCTGACCAGCTCCGCAAAGGGGATGAGTGCATTCCTGCATTCCTTGGCACGCGGGGCATGAACGTCCAGCAGCAAGGTGCGGTCAGATTGAACGATTAAAGGGTTGTCGCTTTTCTGCATAGCATTTTATTATACACAAGCAGAAAGCAAAAGTCTACGGAACTTAGGCGCGTTCGCGGCAAAGCGCGGTGATAAAGGGGCGTCCCTCCAGCACGGTGCTCACGCCGTATGCTGCAGCCACCGCCATGTCA
>CADCQA010000014.1 GCA_902803415.1 uncultured Spirochaetaceae bacterium
ACTACGGGTACCTCTGGTGGATAATTGACCGCACGAAACATATCTATGCAGCTATTGGAAACAGCGGCAATGTCATTTACATCAATCCGGAGAAAAAACTTGTCGTAGCAGTTGCGTCATACTTCAAACCAACCGTATTTGACAGGGTTGATTTTATTCAGGAACACATAGAACCTTTTATCTGCGCAGAATAGCAGCATACCCATTATCTGAACAGGGATTGAATAACACTATTGAATATTTCAACCAGGAAAGTTCCCCTCCCCGGCACACTCTGCCGGGGGGCGACATCCGGGGAAAAGCCTGCTATACTGGGGGCGGAACAGCAGGTTTCACAGGAGGCACACATGCAGTTTCCCAAACCGGTACATCCGGGCAGCACAATCGGCGTTACCGCCCCTTCGTTCGGGGCAACGACGGAACCCTATGCAACGCGCTTTGCGGAGGCAGAACGGAAATTCAAAGAACGCGGCTACAAGATTCTTGCCGGAGAAACCTGCCGCATGAGCGACGGGCTGGGAATCAGTACAAACCCGCGCAAGGCCGCAGAAGAACTCGAACGCTTTTACTGTTCCGGCGACACAGATGCCGTCATTTCCTGCGGCGGCGGGGAACTTATGTGCGAAACAATGTCCTTCATCAATCTTGAGCGGATTGCGGCGGCACGGCCCAAATGGTTCATGGGGTATTCAGACAACACAAACTTCATATTCCCGCTTGCCACCTGCTGCCAGACAGCAGGCATCTACTCGCACTGCTTTACCGGCTTCGGAAAGCCGTGGGAGCAAAGTGAAAAAGATGCTCTTGCGCTGCTGGAGGGAACGTCATATACGGTAAACGGCTACGACCGTTACCAGCTGCCGGAAGCAGGCAGCGAGGCTAAGGCAGCAGACCCGCTTTCGCCGTACATACTGACGGAAAAAAAGACACTTTCATCCTTCCTGCCGGAAGCAGACGGGCGCTTTGCCAAAGCAGACGGCGGCAGGGAAACATCGTTTTCCGGCATGCTGCTGGGGGGCTGCCTTGATGTCCTTGCAAACCTGACCGGCACCAAATTCGACAACATGGCGGCCTTCAACAGGAATTCCGGCGGAGTAATATGGGTGCTGGAAGCCTGTGACCTGAACCCGATGGACATACGGCGGGCAGTCTGGCATCTTGATGCGTGCGGCTGGTTCAGGAATGCAACAGGCTTCCTGATTGGCCGGCCGCTCGCCGCCTTTAAGCAGGAAATGATGGGCGTGGACTGCTACAACGCAGTAACGGACATACTGGAAAAATACCGGGTGCCGGTCATCATGGACGCAGACATAGGGCACATTGCCCCTGCCGTGCCGCTCATCATCGGAAGTCATGCAACAGTGAATGTAAAAGGAGACGAGCTGCGCATACAGATGGAATGCAGCTAAAAAATGCGGGGAACCCGCATGGGTTCCCCGCGTGTCCGGCAGTTTAGCCGTAAAAGAAAGTCTTTAGAAGCGGATGCGCTTGTTCAAACCAGCGTAGTACTCCTTGCGGAGCCCCTTCACATGGTCATCTTTCAGGTAATCGTCAAAATCCATCATGCGGTCAATAACACCCTTGGGCGTAATCTCGATGATGCGGTTTGCAACGGTAGAGATGAATTCATGGTCATGGCTGGAAAAAAGCACAACACCGGGGAATTTCACCAGGCCTTCGTTCAGGCTCTCGATGGATTCAAGATCAAGATGGTTCGTGGGGTCATCCATGATAAGGACGTTTGCCCCGCTCAGCATCAGCTTAGAGAGCATGCAGCGGACTTTTTCGCCGCCGCTGAGCACCTTGACGGGCTTCAGGCTTTCATCGCCGGTAAACAGCATGCGTCCCAAAAAGCCGCGCACATAGGCATCATCCTGCTCGCGGGAATACTGCTTGAGCCAGTCCGTAATGGAAAGCCCGTTATCGAAGTATTTGTTGTTGTCACGCGCAAGATAGGCATGGGAAGTCGTCTGCCCCCAGTTGATGATGGCAGTATCCCCGGCCTTCCGTTCGCCGGAAATAATATCGAAGAACGCAGTGATTGCATTGTGTTCCATTCCCACAAAGGCGATTTTTTCGCCGGGGTGGACGGTGATTGAAAAATCAGTAAGCAGCGGAAGCCCGTCGGAATCAGCTGCATTCAGGTGCTCGGCAGTCAGGACGAAATTCCCGATTTCCCTGTCCGGCTGGAAATGCACGTAGGGGAATTTCCGGCTGGTAACCGGCAGTTCCTCAAGCTCCAGCTTTTCAAGCACCTTCTTGCGGCTAGAAGCCTGCCCGGCCTTGGAAACGTTGCTTGCAAAACGCTGGATAAAGGTCTTGAGCTCAGCAATCTTGTCTTCGCGCTTCTTCTTTTCGTCCTTTGCCTGCTTTTGCATAATCTGGCTCATCTGGTACCAGAAATCATAGTTACCAGTGAACTGCGTTATCTTTCCGTAGTCAATGTCGCAGATATACGTACAGATTGCGTTCAGGAAATGGCGGTCATGGCTTACCACGATGACACAGTTGGGGAAGTTGATAAGGAAGTCTTCCAGCCAGCTGATGCTTTCAAGATCAAGACCGTTCGTAGGTTCGTCAAGAAGCAGCACGTCCGGGTTGCCAAAAAGCGCCTGGGCAAGCAGCACGCGGACTTTCTGGCTTTCGTCAAGCTCGCTCATCATTTTGTCGTGGAACTCTTCTTCCAGCCCCAGACCGGAAAGCATCTGCTCTATCTGGTTTTCGGACTCGTAGCCGCCCAGCTCACCGAATTCTGCCTCCAGCTCGCTTGCCCGGATACCGTCCTCTTCGGAGAAATCAGGCTTTTCGTAAATGGCATCCTTTTCCTTGCTGATTTTGTACAGCTTGGGGTAGCCAATCATCACAGTTTCCTTAACGGAATACTTGTCAAAGGCAAAGTGATCCTGCACCAGCTTTGCCATGCGTTCACCGGGCGTTATGGACACTTCGCCGGCATCATGCTCCTGCTCCCCGGACAAAACCTTGAGGAATGTGGACTTACCGGCACCGTTCGCGCCGATAATACCGTAGCAGTTGCCCTTTATGAATTTGAGGTTTACATCCTTGAACAGCGGCTTTTCGCTGAATTTCAAGCTTACATCAGATACCGTTATCACTTTCTACCCCTTACTTGTGGCTGAACAGGGACTTTATCTTTGAAATCAACCCCTTCCGCTCAGGCTTGCGTGACGTCTTGCGCGAAGATTCAGCAGGCTTGCGCACATTTGTCCGGCGGTTTTCTGAGCCGGCTGAACGGCGCTGTTCGGCAGCACCGTCACGGCGCCTGCCCTGAGACTGCCCCTTCTTCCTGCCGCTGCCCTTGCGCTGCGCAGAAACGTCTTTCCCTGCGGGCGCACCGGCATTGCCGCCGCCAAACTTTTCCTTGTAGAGCTTCATGCGCTCCTCGGTGCTCATTGTGGCAAGCTTGGATTCTTCTTCCTCGTTGAATACCCTGCGGTCGCGGCGGTACTCCCTGCCGGCCTCGCGGTTGCGCTCGGAATAACGCCCGCGGCCCCGTCCGCGCTCAGAACGGCGGCGGTCCCCGTGCTCCCCGCGGTGGCTGCGCTCGTACTCTGCGGCACGGCGGCGCCCGAATTCACTGCGGTCGTGGTATTCCTCGTGGTAGTTTTCCGTGCGGATATAGGTTCCCGCGGACTTGTCTTCAACAAATATGCCGGGGTCGGCAACGCTGGACGGAATGCTCTTTCCCACATAGCGCTCGATGGGCGGCAGGCTGTAAACATCCTGCTCAGAGCAGAACGTATATGCCTTACCGGACTTACCCGCGCGGGCAGTACGCCCGATACGGTGCACGTAGTTTTCGGCTTCGTTGGGAATATCGTAGTTGATGACCATGGCAAGGTCATTCACGTCTATGCCGCGGGCAGCAACATCCGTGGCAACAAGGCACTTGACCTTGCCGGCCTTAAAGTCATCCATAATCTGCTGGCGGACTTTCTGCGGCAGGTCGCCGATAAGATACTGGCTTTCTACCCCGTTCAGCGTAAGGCGCTTTGAGACAACCTCGCACATGCGCTTTGTGTTGCAGAAGATTATCAGGCTTTCAGGAGCATCCTTTGCGATAATGCCGAGCAGCAGCTTCATCTTTTCGTCGCTGGACACATGAAGCAGCATCTGGTCAATCTCGTCAACGGTGATATTCTCTGCATCGATGGTGATTTCCGCAGGATTGCGGGTGTATTCCCAGGCAAGGTTCTTCACGTAGGAATTGAGCGTAGCGCTGAACAGCATGGTCTGCCGCTTTTCTGCAGCCGGAAGGAATTTAAGCAGCGTGCGCAGATCCGGATAGAAACCCATGTCAAACATGCGGTCTGCTTCGTCAATGACGAGGAATTCCACGTCGTCAAGCTTCATCTGGTTGCCTTCGTGCAGGTCAATCACACGACCCGGCGTACCGATAAGGATGTCAACCCCGCGGCGCAGCGCGGCAATCTGCTTGTCATAGCCGACTCCGCCAAAGAAACTTGCACACTTGAGGGACGTAAACTGCACCAGTTTTTCTGCCTCTTCCTGCACCTGAACGGCAAGCTCACGGGTCGGAACCATAATCAGGGCTTTTTTTCCGGCGACTTCAGCACGCGACAAAAGCTCCTGCACGATGGAAACAAGGTATGCGGCAGTCTTACCGGTACCCGTCTGCGACTGGACGTACAAATCGCGTCCTTCCAGGGAATTCTGTAAAACCTGTTCCTGAACCGGCGTACAGTCAACGTAGCCGGAACTTTCGATTCCCTTCAACAAATCTTCATGTAAGGAGAATTCTGAGAATTTCATTTCCCCACCCTATAAAAATATATTCAACCAGTCTGGAAACCCTGCCGGTTTCCTCCCAGCCTTGCATTTTCAGGCTGAAGCCTTGCAAAATGCGTGTTTTTACCCCAAAAATGCTCCATTCCGCAGCCGGAACAGGGCCTTTGCGCAGAAAACAGCATGGTTCCACCCCGCGCACTTCTATTTTACTATTTTTCTGAAATAATGTATAGTAGACGAATGACGCAGACACACAATGCAGAGGACAAGAACAGTTACCAGGCGGAGCTTTTTGCAAACCGCATCGCAAAACAGTACCGGCAGCTTAAGAAATGGGCCAGGCGCAACCGGGTATCCTGCTACCGGCTGTATGACCGGGACATTCCGGAAATACCGCTTGCACTTGATTTATACACATTCCTTCCGGACGGCATGGACTCCAAGTTCGAGGCTGCCCGGCTGCTGCAGGAAGAGCATGCGGCAATAAGCGCGAACGGTCCGCAGGCACAGCAGGTGCTGGCGGGGGAACTTGCGCGCAGCTACCTGCACCTGTACCTGTACGAGCGTCCCTATGACAAACCGGAGGACGAGGAGGAAAAGTGGCTTGCGTCCATGGCGGCGGCAGCGGCAAACGTCCTTTCCATCGCACCCGATCACGTCATCACGAAGACCCGCAGAAAAATTGCAGGGACAGAAGAAGGGCGCTCCGGCCAGTACGAAAAAATTGACAGCGGCAGGCATATAAGCGGCCGGGTGCAGGAACAGGGGCAGCTGTTCACCGTAAACCTGACCGACTACCTGGACACGGGCCTGTTCCTTGACCACCGCCCGCTCCGTGCAGAAATCCGCGCCAGCTGCGCCGGAAAATCAGTGCTGAACCTTTTCTGCTACACCGGCAGCTTCTCTGTCTACGCTGCAGAAGGAAAGGCCCGCCGCATAGAAAGTGTAGACATGAGCCGGACGTACCTGGACTGGGCAAAGGAGAATTTTCTGCTCAATGACTTTGATGCGGACGACGCAGGCAGATATACATTTACGCGGCAGGATGCAGTGGGCTTTCTGAACCAGAAGAACGCGGAAGTTGCCAACAAGGAAGGAACGAACCGCTACGACATCATCATCCTTGACCCGCCCACGTTCAGCAACTCAAAGCGGACGGACACCACCCTGGACATAAACCGGGACTGGAGCAGCCTCGTGGAAAAGTGCCTGAACATCCTGA
>CADCQA010000015.1 GCA_902803415.1 uncultured Spirochaetaceae bacterium
AGCCCGGAAACCGTCATCGGTGTGCTGCATTACAAGGCGGTGCTTTTTGCCGACAAGGCAATTACCCAGAGCAAGGACTTTATCCGCATCTGCATGCGGCCCGTACACTTTATTCCGCAGACGCTCACCGCCGTGGAACTGCTGCAGCATTTTAAGAAGGACAAGAACAATTTTGCCGTTGCGGTGGACGAGTACGGCAGCACCGCCGGAATTGTGACCATGGACGATATCCTGCGGGAAGTATTCGGGCGCATGACCGATGAATACGGAATGACGGAGCTGTCGCCGGAAAAACGCATCACCGTTATCTCTACGGCGGAATTCCTGGTGCCCGGCGACATGAAGCTTGATGACCTGAATGATGTGCTGAACATGAACCTGTACAGCGAAAATTTTGATACGCTCGGCGGATGGCTGCTGGAACGCTTTGGAGAGCTGCCGTCAACCGGGGAAGCCTACCGTAATAACGGAACAATCTTCATCGTGGAAGACCAGAGCGCCCGCCGCATCCAGAACGTGCGGATCCGTTTCAGCCATGCGGCGGAGGAATAGCGGCGGAAGCCTTAGGTGCGCTTTACCAGTTCCACGATGAGCTCTGCGGTTTTTTCAAGCCCGAAGAGCGAGCTGTTGATGATGAGGTCATAGTGGCTGCGGTCGCCCCACGTCAGCTCCGTGAAGGTGTTGTAGTGGTTCGCGCGGCGCTTGTCTATCTGCTTTACGTCGCGTTCTGCGCCGTCCGGAGAAAGCCCTTTCTGTTCCACAGCGCGCTTCACCTTGTCTTCCAGCGGGGCGGTGATGAACACATTGAGCACGTCATCAGGATTTATTTCGTTGCAGTGCTTAAGGATATAGTCGGCGCAGCGACCCACGATGACGCACGGCCCCTGCTGCGCAAGTTCGATGATAACGCGGCGCTGTGCGTTGAACACCTGGTCTTCAAGCGGCAGCATGGATGCCCCCTGTGACGCAGCGGTGAGTCCTGCACTGCGCGGGCTTACGTAGTTTGCTCCAAGCAGCAGCGTGTACAGCAGCCCTGATGCTATGCTCTGTTCTGTTTTCTGGATGAATTCCGGCGACAGTCCTGAATCCTTTGCAGACATGTCGATTATTTCCTTGTCATAGAAGGGAAGCCCCAGTCTTTCTGCCACAGCTTTGGCGATGGAATGTCCCCCGGAGCCGAATTCGCGGCTTATCGTGATGATTTTCTTCATTTTCGCCTCCTTTTGCCCGCGCCTGCCTGGTCTGGAATCTGGCGGCGGGGCATCTGCTTCTATTATACCATGGAAATTATGAAATGTGTCAGCAGACTTTATTCTGAATCTTGCCGGGCCAGTCCGAAGATTGTGCCCGCAGGCCGGCTTTGCGGACAGGCGGCAGGCTACTGTTCCTGCGGGGCAGGGGCGCTGCTGCTTCCTTCAAGGGGATCCACCTTGAAAAGCTTTGCGAGCTGGCAGCGCACTGCTTCCAGATCACGCGGGTAGGGTGCCGTGAACGTCATGGTTTCCCCGGTGCGCGGATGGCGTGCGGTCAGCGAATATGCATGGAGGGCAAGGCGCGAAAGCAGGGGGCGTTCTTCCTGCGGGTCGCCGTTCCAGCGGCGCTTAAAGTCGCTCAGCCGGACGGGTTTCTGGTTGCCGGAATACAGCGGGTCGCATACAATGCTCAGGCCGTTTGCCTTCAGGTGTGCCCGGATCTGGTGCGTCCGGCCGGTGTGCGGGCGCGCTTCCAGCCAGCTGTAGGGGCCGCAGTTCCCGATAAGGCGGAAATCCGTTACGGACGGCTTGCCCGTGCGTTTGTTTACCACGGTGCGGTGGCGTTCGTCGCCGTCCGGCAGCAGCTTCAGGTCAACGTGCTGTTCCTGCCAGAGCGGATGGCCGTTCACCAGGCAGTGGTAGACTTTCTGTACTTCGCGCTTTTCGAACTGCATGGACAGGGCGCGGTGCGCTTCTTCGGTACGAGCATACAGGACAAGTCCGCTGGTGTCCTTGTCTATGCGGTGCACGGCGAAAATCCTGCCGAATTCCTTTTCCACTGCGGTGTCAAGGCGCGGGGCGTCTGCATCGTAGCGGTCGGCGGCAATCAGTATGCCGGAGCGCTTGTTTACCGCCACAATGTCATCATCTGCATATATAACCGTATAATCTGCTGTCATTTTCATGGAAACAGTATAGCGTATCCAAAGTATTTTTTCTATGGAATGAACCATGCGAAGAATTTTGTGCTTTTGCAGGCGCGGATAGTGCTTCCTGTTGAAATTATAAATTTTCCCCTAAAAACTATTGACAATATCAGGGTGTGGGTCTATAATAAAAATAGCTTGTAATAAGCTGATAAACTCTCTCCGATTTGTCCGAAAGGACAGTACGGCTCCGGGTCGCAAGATTCGGAGCCGTATCTTTTTGTACGCTTTTTCCCTTGGGGAAAGGGGTGCATGCGGCGCAGCAGCCTGGGCTTCAGCATGGAACAAACCTGCTCCCGGCGGCTGCGGAAAGCTGGGTGGCGCAGTCTTTTTACCTTGAAAGAATACGCCTTTTTTGCGATAATAGGAAGAAACGCGGCTGCCGGATTTATTTCTGGGGCTGCCGAAGGGATTTCTATAGGGAAAGGAACAGGATTATGAATTCACCGTCAGAGATAGCAAGGATTTATGTTGATGTAGGCTTTGGAAAAGCCAGGCTTCCCCGCTGGAAGATGTTTGTCCTGGGGATTTTTGCAGGGGCGTTCATCGCATTTGGAGCTGCAGGAAGCAGCATTGCATCCTGCGGGGTGCAGCCGGCTGCCCTCGGCCGTGTTCTGAGCGCGCTTGTCTTTCCTATCGGACTGATGCTTGTCCTTTGTGCGGGCGGGGAACTGTTCACCGGGAACAGCCTGCTCCTTGTTCCGCTGATTGAAAAGCGCATCACGGTGTCCTGGATGCTCAGCAACTGGATAACGGTGTATCTGGGCAATTTTGTGGGCAGCCTGCTGGTTTCGCTTGCTGTTGTGGGCAGCCATACGCTGGGGCTTTATGGCGGCGAACTGGCAAAGCTGGCGGTCAACACCGCCGTTACCAAGGTGAGCCTGCCGCTCAGCGATGTGATTATCAGGGGCATCCTGTGCAACATCATGGTCTGCCTTGCCGTGTGGGTCGGTTTTGCTGCAAAGGATCTGGTGAGCAAGATTGTGGCGCTGTATCTGCCGGTCTTCCTCTTTGTGCTCTGCGGCTTTGAACACTGCATTGCAAACATGTATTTTGTTCCGACCGGTATATTTGCTTCATACATGTATGGCATTCCGTTTACGCCGGAAGTGGTGCGGGGAACCGTGACCAGCCTTACCGGCATTCCGCTGGAAAGCTTTGCATGGCTGGCATTCCTCTTTAACAACCTGGTGCCGGCAACCATCGGTAATATCATCGGCGGTGCCCTTGCGGTGGGCGGCGGCTACTGGTACGTCTACCTGCAGGACAGCAACTAAAAATACGAACATACAGAAGAGCCGCGCCTGCTCTGCTGCAGGGTGGTGCTTTATGGGGAATCCGGCCGCTGGCCGGATTTTTTGTTTTGCGGCCACGATGACCTCGGCGGCTGCGTTTTTCTTTCGTGTTGACATTCTGCAGACTTTGTGTTAACCTGCTAAAAATCATGGTTAATTATGACTCTTCCACAAAAGCTACGGTGCTCCGCATTCTCCGGGGCAGCACCGCCCCCGTTTCCGGGGAAGACCTGGCGCTGCAGGCGGGTGTTTCGCGCGTGGCGGTCTGGAAAAGCGTGCGGGCG
>CADCQA010000016.1 GCA_902803415.1 uncultured Spirochaetaceae bacterium
AGTTTAAAATCGCTCAAATAGCGCGATTTTAAACATCGCATTCTAGTGTAACCTGTTCTGAAACTGAAGTTTCCGAACAGGTTTACTATAGGTGTAGTTAGGGGCACCGCTGCTCTTTAGTCAGCCTTGTGGTGGTTGCGGCACGTAAGGAAAACATCGGGTTCCCGAACAGATCAGTGACCGGAGCCAGTTTCAAAACTCATCCGACTTTTGAAACTCCCTCACCAGTGTAAAAGGAGAGCTTACATATATGGTCTGTGCAAAACGTTCGTTACACGGTTCTGATGTTTCCCGCATTATTGTGGCTTGCGTGATGGCAGAGCTCCTGAATCTGCTGTGCAAGTGGCTGCTCTGCGATGTGGCACACGTACCGCTGTTCATGGATACCATCGGTTCGGTGGCAATAACGTTCTATGCGGGACTGCTGCCCGGTGTTTTTGTTGCCCTGGGGCTGAATGTGCTGCAGGTGCTGTTCATTGCTGCCGTAACGGGAAGCCCCGTGTACCCGTGGGAAATGGCGTACGCGCTGTGCGGCGTTGCCATTGTGTGCGTCACGTGGGCGTTTTCCCGCACCAAAGCGAATTTCCGCATGGGCAGGGTCATCGCCGTGCTGTACCTTGTGCTGATTGCACTTGTGTCGGCGTTTGCGTCAAGCTTTATCGGCGGCATGATAGAAACGGTGAACCGCCTGTTCTTTGACGGCATTGCGTACAGCGCCGATCAGCTGGAGCATTTTGTACGCGCGCTGCTGGGCGAAAACCTGGGGCTGCTGGCATCCTGCGTCATTGCGCGGATTCCCGTTACGGTGCTGGACCGCGTGTTCTGTACGTTCGCCGGCTTTGGCGTGTACTGGCTGGTCTGCCACAGCGAGGGGAAGCGTCCATGATGGAAACGGCCGGCATTCCCCCCGAATATCTGGCGCATCCGGAAGAACTGTGGCGGATGCTCCATTCCTTTATTTCGTTCTTCATTCTGCTGGGGGTGTTCAGTGCGGTTGTCCTTGTGGCGGTGCTGGTTACCATCATCCTGCTGCTTAAGTCAAAGGCGCGCGAACGCGAAACCGGCGAATACATTCAGCATGTGATTCAGGCGCAGGAAGAGGAACGTGCGCGCATTTCTTCCGAGCTGCACGACACGGTTGCGCAGGACATGCGTACCGCGCTTTCTACGGCAAAGGACGAACACACTGCCGATATCATACGCGGCTGCATTGAGTCCATCCGCTCGCTCTGCTACAATCTTGCGCCGCCGGACATCGGTTCTTCGCAGACACTTTCGTCCGCGATACAGTACCTGTGCGTGGGCTTCCGCGAAAAGACGGGGCTGGATGTGTCGCTTGCCATCCGCAGCGATGCGCTGGCACTGCTGGATTCTCCTTCGCTGAGGGAAGATCAGAAGCTGAATGTTTACCGCATTGTGCAGGAGTCGCTGCTTAACGTACAGAAGCATGCGCAGGCGGAAGAAGTTTCCGTTATTGTGCGGCGCGGGGTGCGGCAGGAGTCGCACGGGCTGTGCATCTGCATTACGGACGACGGGCACGGCTTTGATGCGGACAGCGTTGCCGAACCGAACTGCATCGGGAACTTTGGGCTCAGGGGCATGAAGCAGCGGGCGGTGCTGCTGGGCGGCACGCTTTCCATTCAGTCGGACATTGATTTGGGGACGGTCGTGACGCTCTTCATTCCGTTCTATTCGTTTTAGATACGTGCTGCCCTTGTTGCTCTGGCGGCTCTGGAGGGTGTAAAACTAATATGGAAAAGTCATTTTTTCTGGTGGAAGACCATTCGCTTATGCGGCAGGGCATTGTCGCGTTCCTTTCAAAACTGCCGGAATTCCGCTGTGCGGGAATGGCCGGCACTGCGCAGGAATTCCTTGACGTGGTGGCGCAGCCCGCGGGAGGTCTTTTGCCCGACGTGCTGGTAACCGACCTGAATATCAGCGGCAGCATGGGCGGCGGAATTTCGCTCATCCGCCAGTGCCGCACAAATTATCCTTCTATTAAAATCGTGGTGTATTCGATGTATATTGCGGCAAGTGTGGTCAGTTCCGCGCTGAAGGCCGGAGCCGATGCCTATGTTTCCAAGCTGAGCAACGAGGAGGAGCTGGGCACTGCACTCAGGGAAGTGCTTGCGGGGCGCTCGTACGTTGATTCCGCGGTGTCCTCCCAGATGCTTGCCTACGAGCGTTCGCTGTCGCTGTTCAGCCGCAAGGAGCAGGAAATCCTGAACCTTGTGCTGCACGGCAAAAACAACGCCGGCATTGCAGAGGCGCTGAACCTGAAGAAGCGTTCCGTCGAGAACTACCTGAGCCGCATCTACGACAAAACGGGCTTCTCTTCAAAAGAAGAACTTGTTGAACATTACGGCTACATACAGTAGGGCATTTAGCGGAATTTTACATAGAAAAATGCGCGGAAGCGAAAAAACGAACGGCGCCGTCTTTGTAGCGCATATCGATACAGGGCAACGGACACCGTTGCCTAAACGGTGCCGGGCGTTTTTTCGTTGGGAGCGCATTTTTGTTTTACGGGAAGCCCTGAAAAATACCCGCCATACCGTAGACAAAGCGCGCGTTATGTTCTAGACTTTTTGCAGGCGGGCGCCCGTTTCTTCCGGCTGTATGCCGCATGAGCGCTGCGGAATTTGCCCGCCATGGAGTTTTTTCGATGAATTACGGTTATTTTGACGACGAGCACAAGGAATATGTCATAACGCGGCCGGACACGCCGCAGTCATGGAGCAACTACCTCGGTTCCACGGAATACGGGGCGGTCATCACCAACAATGCGGGCGGCTACGGCTTCTACAAGTCCGGGGCGAAGGGCCGCTTTATGCGCCTGCGCTTCAATGCCGTGCCGATGGACCAGCCGGGGCGCTACTTCTACCTGCGCGACCGCGATTCCGGTGACTACTGGTCTGCTTCCTGGCAGCCGGTGGGCAAGCCGCTTTCCCAGTACAAGAGCGAATGCCGCCACGGTACCGCGTACACAAAAATTACCTCCGAATACAGCGGCATCCGCTCCGAAACCACGTATTATGTGCCGCTCGGGCAGCTTTTTGAGTACTGGCGGCTCAAGCTGACCAACACCGGCAGCAGCCCGCGCCGCCTGAGCGCCTTCAGTTACTGCGAATTCACCAACCAGTGGAGCACCGAGCAGGACCAGGTGAACCTGCAGTATTCGCTGTTCATCACGCAGGGCAGCTACAAGGACAATATGCTGCGCGTTTCCATTCAGGACAATCTTGCCATTCAGAATGCAGACCGCGAACTTGCAATTTCCGGCGACATTCCCATGATGACGTGGATGGCGCTGGTGGGTGCGCCCGCCGTGGGCTACGACACCAGCCGCGAAGCCTTTATCGGCACCTACGGCAGCTACAAGGAACCCAAGGCGGTGATGGAAGGCGCCTGTACGGGCAGCAATGTCTA
>CADCQA010000017.1 GCA_902803415.1 uncultured Spirochaetaceae bacterium
GCCATGGAAGAAGCAACCTCCCAGGTTTACTGGACAAAGGGCGGCAAGGTCTTCCACATCTACGAAGACTGCTCCGCGCTCAACCGCTCTGAGGAACTGACCGTCGGCACCACGCAGCAGGCCGAGGAAGCAAAGAAAGAGCGCCTCTGCAAGGTCTGCCTGAAGCGCCACGAAAAGGAAAGCGCCGCACCTGCAGTACAGGAAAGCGAGTAAACCAAAGGCATTCGCCAGAAAAACAAGAACAAACCAGTTCGGAAACTTCAGTTTCAGAACTGGTTACACTAGAATGCGATGTTTAAAATCGCGCTATTTCAGCGATTTTAAACTCGCCGACCTGAGCGGAAACGTAGTTTCCGAACAGGTCTAATGCGCTCCCGCGGAACCGGCACCATCTGCTGCCCACCACCGCCGGGAGCGCATTTTTCTGCTGCTCCGGCATAGTTTTCCGCCCCCCGCAAAAACACTTTTCCGCACACAGAATTATTTGTCTTTTTGCACATTTTGTCCTATACTGGAATAATGAAAGCTCCGGTAAAAACATTCAATTCATCAAGCCTGATGCTCAGGCTTCCGCTGTACATTTTCATATTCTGCGCAATCCTGTGCATTGCAAACGGACTCATCGGCTACCGGGTCTTTAAGGCCCTGTTCGAAGAGCAGTATGAAACGATTACCCAGCAGTTCGCCTACACCGCCCTGTCCTACCTGGACGGCGACAGCATCGAACGCTATGCAGAAAATCCGGAAGCAGACGAAGTCTGGATAGAGACGGACAAAAAACTCAACGTCCTGACCCAGACCGCCGGGCTCGCCTACATCTACGTAACCGTGCCGGACAGCACATTCGAAAACCGCATCTACATCTACGACACCGTGCACCCCAGCGTCGTCAACGGCAAGGTGATTCCCCTGGGGCACGTCAATTCCCTCAAAAAGCGCGATGCCAGCTACATCGCAAACCTGAAGCAGGTGATGCTGCAGGGCGAACCCTACATCAACTTTGTCTACAATGCAACGGGCGGCCACGTAACAACATCCATCCCCATCAAGGCCGCCGGGGACAGGATTGTCGGCATCCTGAGCGTCGTCAAGCCGATGAGCGAAGTGGACGGGCTCAAGGACCGCTACCTGAAGACCACATTCATCCTCTCCGCACTGCTGACGGTTCTCTTCATCCTCATCTACATATTTGTGGTTCACCACCAGCTTATCCGGCCCATCGTCCTTGTTACCAAGGAAACGGCAAGCTTTGCCCGCCACAAAGGCGAGCTTTCCGGCCTGCTCACCAAAGTCAAGGGAAAGAGCGAAATCGCCATCCTTGCCCGCGCAGTAGAGCAGATGAGCGTGGACATGCACCGCTACATCGCGGACCTGACACACACGACGGCAGAAAAAGAACGCCTGAGTGCGGAGCTGGACGTTGCCACGCAGATTCAGGCGAACATGCTGCCCCGCATCTTCCCGCCCTATGCCGACCACCCGGAGATAGAACTCTTTGCTTCCATGGATCCTGCAAAGGAAGTCGGCGGCGACTTCTACGATTTCTTTATCATAGACGACGACCACTTTGCCGTCGTGGTCGGTGACGTAAGCGGCAAGGGTGTCCCCGCCGCACTCTTCATGGTTGTTGCCAAGACGCTGCTCAAGAACGCCGGCATGCAGGAAAAAAGCCCCGCCCGCATATTCGAACAGGTAAACGATCAGCTGTGCGAAGGCAACGATGCAGGCCTCTTCGTCACGTGCTGGATGGGCATTCTGACGCTCAGCACGGGCGAGCTGCATTTTGCAAACGCCGGCCACACCGCGCCGGTCATCTTCCACGAAGGCAAGGTGGAATACCTGACGGTAAAACCGAACCTTATGCTCGCAGGCATGCCGGGAATGAAGTACAAGGACCACTCCATAACGCTGCTGCCGGGCGACCGGATATTTGTCTACACGGACGGCGTAACAGAGGCAACCAATGCACGCAACGAGCTGTACGGCGAAAACAGGCTCATTCTCTGCATGGCGAACAGGCGCTCCCTGTCATCAAAGGAACTGCTGGAAGCCGTCAGGGACGACGTGAACCGCTTTGTCGGCGACGCTCCCCAGTTTGACGACATCACCATGCTGGAGCTGTCGCTCAAGCAGCTGCCGAAAGAAGAAGCACAGGAAACTGCGGCACAAAGCTCCGGTGCTGCGGACGAACAGCACAGTCCGCAGCAGGCAGAAAGCGCTGACATGGCGGGCGCCGTAACAAAAGTTTTTGATGCCACCGACGAAAACATGGATGCAGTAAACGATTTTGTGCATTCCTTCCTGCCGCCGGACTGTTCCGCCGCACTGCTGAACAAACTGGATCTGGCGGTCGAAGAAATCTACATCAACATCGCCCACTACGCCTATGCGCCCAAAACCGGAACCGTCGAAATCAGCTGCCTGCGCACGGAACAGGAAGGCAGCGCCCCCAAGCTGACGCTCTGCTTCAAGGACAGGGGAAAGCCCTTTGATCCGCTGGCACGGGAAGATCCGGACATCACGCTTTCCGCAGACGACCGGGACATTGGCGGACTGGGAATATTCCTGACCAAGAAGTTCATGGACAATGTACGCTATGCCTACGAAAACGGTCAGAACATCCTGACAATGGAAAAGACACTGGCTTAGGCAAAGCTGCGGCAGGGCACAGAGAAGCACATTTCTCCTTGTGCCTAAAGTTTCTTCCTGCTCTGCACCACTGACCGTATCATTATGCATCCAAGAATCAGGATGCCGCCGAGAATTGTTTTTGCAGACGGAACTTCACCGGCAAAAATAACGACCCAGAGTGGATTTAAAAGCGGCTCCAGCATGGTAATGAATGATGCGGTAAGTGCACGCACTTTTTTGATTCCTACCGTGTAGAGGATAGAAGGAATGCCGATTGAAACCGTCCCCACCAGCAGAAGGAAAAATCCTGATTTTGGACTTGGCAGTCCGCTCTGGATTACAAAGGGAATGCAGACAAGCGCGGTTATCAGGTGGGAAAGCAGCATTGCACCGCCGGAATTGCCCCTGCAGCGGCGCATGAAAATTGTTGCAAGGGCGTAGGTAAATCCAGAAAGAGCGGCCAGAATGTTTCCCAGCTGGTTGCCGCTTTCCAGGCCGTCGGCAAAAAACAGGACGATTCCGAACATGACGCCTAAAACCGTGATGTAATCGGAAGCAAGGTTCTTTTCGCCGCCCAGGATTGGAGCAAGCAGGATTATGTAGACGGGGCAGGTATACTGCAACAGAATTGCGTTTGCAGAACTTGTAAGTTTGTTTGCCGCAACGAATAAAATCATGGTAAGTGCATACGAAACAGCCGCTATCCAGAAGAGAACGGTGCTTAATTTGTCCGGCCGGCCTTTTTCATCGCGTACAGAAATCTGAATTCCCCGTCTTGTTACCAGAAGCATAAAACTTACTGCTATCAGGCTTCTGACTCCGGCAATCGCGACGCCATTCCATTCGATATTTTTAAAAAAGATGCCGCCGGTGCTCCATAGTACAGCGCAAATCAAAAGGGCAGCCGTGCCGTCAATTAATGCAATCAATTTCATTTTATCCTACAGCAGCCCAGTGCCATGCTGTCTCCTTCGTAAAAAAAATTACTTACTATGCCAGAAAGAATATAATACTAAATGAGAGCCAGTATAGTCAATGAAAAGTAAAGGATACCCTTTTAAGACTTGCAAGTCAGTTCCGCAAAGCAGGTAGAAATCTCAATACTATAAAGAGTGCCGGAGCAAGTCCGGCACAGAACAAAAGCTTTCTGCAAATACGCGTAAATATGCCCCCCCCGCTCTGATAAAAATTGCCAGGGTACAGTCTTCTATTTGGGTGATATAACAGGCACTATCAACGGCATAAAGTTATCAGCTGGCATGACTGGGACAGTTTGATTTAGACAATAAAAACATTTTGAAAATAAAAGCCGGCCTTTATGCCAACGGCACAAGACCGGCAAAACTCTATTTACTACATAGGCTCGAGGTAGACCTAGTATAGTTACTTAGCTCAGCGGAACTTTGCATAACCATATACGGCTGCGTCTCCAAGTTCTTCTTCTATGCGGATAAGCTGGTTGTATTTTGCCATGCGGTCTGTACGGCTCATTGAGCCAGTTTTAATCTGCCCTGAATTAGTTGCAACGGCAATGTCTGCAATTGTTGTGTCCTCTGTTTCTCCTGAGCGGTGGCTTGTTACGGTTGTGTAGCCGTGACGGTGAGCCATTTCAATTGCTTCAAGAGTTTCTGTAAGGGAACCAATCTGATTTACTTTGATGAGGATAGAGTTTCCTGCTCCCATCTTAATTCCTTTTTCAAGGAACTTAACATTTGTCACAAACAAATCATCGCCTACAAGCTGACAGCGGTCACCAATTTTTGCCGTAAGTTTTTTCCAGCCTTCCCAGTCGTTTTCATCAAGACCGTCTTCAATGGAATCAATCGGATACTTTGTAATGAGTTCTTCAAGATATGCAATCTGCTCATCATCCGAAAGCTCCTTTCCGTTCGGATCTTTCTTTGCTCCGTTAGAAAGCTGTTTGTAGTTGTAGTAGAACTTACCTTCCTTTTCTACGGAAAATTCTGATGCCGCACAATCCATGGCAATTTTTACATCATCACCCGGCTTGTAACCGGCATCTTTAATTGCCTGCACGATAGAATCAAGTGCGTCATTGATGCCGTTAAACTTTGGTGCAAATCCGCCTTCATCACCAACAGCTGTCGAAAGACCTCTGCCTTTAAGAAGTTTTGCCAGCGCATGGAATACTTCTGCACCCATGCGGATTGCTTCTTTTTCAGTCTTTGCACCGACCGGCCGAATCATGAATTCCTGGAAAGCAATAGGTGCATCTGAGTGTGCACCGCCGTTGATGATGTTCATCATCGGAACAGGAAGAACGTGTGCATTTGCACCGCCAATGTAACGGTACAGCGGCATATCAAGAGCCTTTGCCGCAGCCTGTGCCGTTGCAAGGGAAACTCCCAGAATTGCATTTGCACCAAGTTTGCTCTTTGTCGGGGTGCCGTCAAGAGCGAGCATCTTCATGTCAATTGCACGCTGTTCAAAAACATTGTCGCCTTTAAGTGCCGGTGCTATGATTTTATTTACATTGTCTACAGCCTTAAGGACACCCTTTCCGCCGTATCTGTTTTTATCGCCGTCACGAAGTTCAAGCGCTTCGTTTTCTCCGGTAGAAGCTCCCGAAGGAACTGCCGCCCGCCCCATGACTCCGTTTTCAAGGATTACGTCCACTTCTACCGTAGGATTCCCGCGTGAGTCAATAATCTCCCTTCCAACAACTTTTGCAATGCCGCAAGATTTCATACCATGCCCCCTAATATTTTAGCTCGCTTTATATTTTTCCAGCAACACTTCCACTTCGTATGGAATTTCTGAGAATCTGCCGAAAAAATCATCATAATCAAGAAGACCGTTTTCCAGTTTCTTCTCTATGATGTCTTCCATATCGTCACCACTTGCATAGTCAGCCGCCTTTTTATACATGCTGTGCTTGCGGCTGAATAATGCAAGTCCGGCTTCTTTTATGTCAGCAGGAAGCGTTTCTGCCGTGTATTCTAAATTCTTTCCGATATAGAAAGTTATGTCCTGAAAGGCATCATTGAGCAGCCTTCTGTTTATGTCGCAGTCTTCCTTATTTAATTTTAAAAAGCCTGCAACATAATCATAACAAAGCGGTGTATCTCTGCCTGATGTAAAACACTTTCCTGATTCCATAAAAACGCTCTTTTTATTTCGAATAGAATTCAACAACCATCTGATCATTGATTTCTACCGGAATTTCTTTTCTCTGCGGAATGGCAATAAGCTTACCGGAAAAGTCATCTTCATTCTTTTGCAGATAAGGAAGCGCTCTTGAATTTATAGTGAGGAAACTCTTCCTAAACTGTTCATTCTTTCTGGATTTTTCCCTCAGGCTTATTACCTGATTAACTTTGATGTTTTGAGACGGAATGGTTATTTTCTTTCCGTCAACGGTAAGGTGGCCGTGTGTAACCATCTGCCGTGCCATGCGGATTGAGTTTGCAAATCCCAGCCGGTAAACAAGATTGTCCAGCCTGCATTCAAGTGTCGTAATCAATGCTTCGCCTGTCTTTCCTTCTGACTTTGATGCCATCTCAAAATAACGCTGAAGCTGGCGTTCCATAATGCCGTAATACGCTTTTATTTTCTGTTTTTCAATAAGCTGCTTTCCGTATTCAGAAATCTTGTGCGTCTTCCGAAAAGCAGGGGCATCAATTCTTTTCAAAGCTTTGGGATGTCCGCAGGTATTTACACCAAGTCTTCTGCATTCCTTAAAGCGTGGACCTCTTCTTGTAGCCATTAATAAACCTCTTCTCAATATTAGTTATACATTGCTAACTAAAGTGATAATAGCACAATTACTATTTATTGGCAAGCGCTTTTACTAAAAATCTTGTAAGGAAGCAACGGCCGGAAGAACTGGTCTTTTAAATCCCAAACAGTTTTTGAAAGTTTGAATCTATAGTTTCGCTGAGTTTGCGGCTGGAAATGTTTCGCTTTGAAGAAATGTATTCATACACATATTTTATATTCTCTGGAATATTCGTACCGCTTTTTACAGGAACAGGCGGATAAAACGGGCAGTCACTTTCAATCAAGAGGCGGTCTTTTGGCACATAGTTTACCAGTTCTGACATATCCGTAAAGGATTTTTTACCGGCATACGTAACCGTTCCGCTAAAACTTACATACCAACCCAAATCAAGGAAAAACTCCAGTTCAGACTGGCTGTAAGAAAATCCATGCACAAGTCCCCTGTTCCATTTTACCGCTTTTAAAACATCAGAGGTTTCCTTAAAACCCTTCCGGCTGTGCAGCACAAAAGGCATATTCAGTTTTTTAGCTAAGGTAAGCTGCAGGGCAAACAGGTCTTTTTCATCTTTTACCGTATCATAGTCAAAATACTCGTGATCGCGCCCCTTAAACTCCACGGAATCCCAGTCATGATCAATGCCGCCAGGCCCGATGCCCACAAGATGGCTGGCAAAAATACTATCGCCGGCCTTAAAATCATTTATCACATTTTCAAGATTTTCTATAATTTCAAAACGGTTATCAACGGAATCCAGATCCGGCATTACACCGGCGGTAAAATACATCATATTCTGAATATGCCTTCTTTGAATCTCATCATCAATCAAATCAAGGCATTCTTCTACGCGCTGGCTCCGGGCCCAGATATCATCAGCATGAATTCCAGTGTCCAATGCAAATGAAACTCCATTCTGTTCCATTTCCATCAGACTGTCTGCACCCTGCTGCGTGCCGAGCTCTTCCGTAATTTGAAAAAAATTCATCAGCGAATCAGAATACATAAAACCGCTCCGCTAAATTATAACACGTTTTATGCAACAGAGCAAATCAATTCGAAGAGTGGAAAAAGTTTTTGAGGGATGGAGAAAACAAATGCATTTGCCGGGCGGGACGGAAGACGGTTCCACCATCTGCCAGCCTGCGCCGGGCTTTTCCCTGCCACCGGAGCAGGAAGCATTTTTCTAGACGATGTTCAGCACAGAGTCCATGCCGGTGGCCTCGAAGACCTGCCTGCAGAAGTCGGAGGGATTCTGGACGGACATGGAACCGCCGGTGCTGACCATAAGTTTGTGCGCCAGCAGGACAACACGCAGCCCCGCACTGGAGATGTACTCCACGTCCTTCATGTCAAGGAAAAGAGCTTTTACGCCCTTTGAACAATCCTTCAGCTTTGCCTCAAGTTCGGGAGCCGTGGTCGTGTCAAGACGGCCGGAAATGCTGAGAACCAGTTTTGAAATCGCTTCGTTTTTTTCTTCTGTGATGGTCATCGAACAAAACTCCTACGGGCCTGCTGCAGGAAAATCGGACTGCAACTTCCCTATTACTTCTATTTTCCTACTTTTTGAAAAAAAGTCAATGCAATTCCTTTTGTTTTTGGACGCAGTGTGTTATAATAGAAAAAATTTCATGGAGAAAACGATATGGTTTGCAGCAAATGTGGTGCCAACGTGGCAGAGCAGTTTAAGTTCTGCCCTCATTGCGGAACTCCCGTCTCCGGGAGCAGTTCGGGCGACGGGGCAGCTCCGGCGGTACAAAGCAGCGACATCCCCGGCATGGTGCTGGTGGCAGGCGGAACCTTCCCGATGGGTCTGAACGAGGTGAACCGCAAGATTAGCCTCTCCACCTTTGAGCTGGGGGCAACACCCGTTACCCAGCGCCAGTACGAGTACATCATGGGGAACAATCCCTCCAAGCTTACCGGCAGGGACCGGCCCGTGGAATGCGTAAACTGGTGCGAAGCCCTCATTTACTGCAACTTCCTGAGCATAAAGGAAGGAATGACGCCCTGCTTCAGCATTGGCAATGCGACCGACCTGACCAAGGTTGACACCAGAAGCCCCCTGTGGAAGCGGGTTGTCTGCAACTTCACGGCCAACGGCTACCGCCTGCCCACCGAGGCAGAATGGGAGTACGCGGCCCGCGGCGGCAAAAACACCGACATCAACCAGTTTGCCGGCGGAAACAATATAGACGAGGTTGCCTGGTACGGAGAAAACAGCAATGTCTCTACCCATGACGTGGCAACCAAGAAGCCCAACGGCCTGGGGCTGTACGATATGTGCGGAAACGTTGCAGAGTGGTGCTGGGACTGCATGGGCGACCTGCCCATCCGCGCCATGACGAATCCCCACGGCTCCAACATCGGAAGCCTGCACGTAAAGCGCGGCGGCAGCTGGCTGGACGATGCCCAGCAGTGCACGGTCTACTTCCGCAGCGGCAGTGCGCCCACCGGCAAAAGCAGCAGCCTGGGATTCCGCGTCTGCCGCACAGTACTGGAGGAATCTTCCGGCGGCAAGTCCTCAAAAGAAGACGTATACATCTGATTTTCAGTCCATGTCATCCGGCGAAGCATCGTCGGCTTCGCCTGCGCGGATGCAGTCCACCAGCGCATCGAATATGTGCTGCGGAAAATGCACGCCCACCGACTTCCGCATCTCCGTAAACGCTACCTCGAAGGGGAGCGCCTTGCGGTAGGGGCGGTCTGAAGTCAGCGCATCAAAGATATCCGCGCAGCTGATAATCATGGCTTCTTCTGGATATTCGCCTTCCTTCTTGCCGTAGTAGCCGGAACCGTCCATCGCCTCGTGGTGGTAGCGGACGTAATCCTTTACGTCGGAGAAAAAGGAATTGTGGTCAAGGATTTTGTAGCCGATTTCTGCATGGGACTTTATCTCCGTAAACTCCTCGTCCGTCAGGCGGGAAGTCTTGTTGATGATAACGTCACTGATGCCGATTTTTCCGATGTCATGCAGCATGGCACCGTAACGCAGCTGATGGATGCGCTCCGGCGGATAGCCCAAACGGCGGGCCATTGCCACCGAATACTTGGTAACGCGGGCAGAATGTCCTTCCGTATACGCATCCTTTGCTTCCAGCGCGCGCGTAAGCGACTGTACCACGTTAAAGTTGCTTTCATCAAGCTTTACAAAAAGCTGACGGTTTTTCACCTCGCTGGAAATAAACGCGGCGGCAATTTCCAGGCGGTAGCGGTGCTCCACGCTGAAGGAATCGGAATTCTCCGGGTTACGGATGAGCGTAATCACGCCAATCCGCTCCTTGCCGCTGCCCAGGGGCACGCTGATAAATGAACCGGAAATGAATTTTTCTTCCTTCATAATGGAATAGGCGGTGTGCGTTGCCCTGTCCGGCACAAAGAGCGGGCGGCCGCTTTCAAAAACCTGCCCGGAAATTCCCTGCCCCACGCGGAGCGCCGGGGGTTTGCTGCGCAGCCCGCGCACATTGAACGGCACCAGCAGCCCCGTCTCCATCTCAAAGGCATAGCAGACGCCCTTGTCGAACTCAAGCTGCTTAGACAAATCCTTCAGCAGGCTGGAATACACGCTTTCCAGGGTGCGGTGCCGCTGCAGCATCAGCGGGTACTGCGCCATGGTCAGCAGTTCGCGCTGGCGCATTCCGGCGATGAAGGCTGCATAGAGGTTTATCTGGAGCCGCTTGGCAACTTCGTCAAGGAAGGAAACATTTTTGTCCGTCAGCGTAACGTCCGGTTCCCCTTCCTTTGAGCAGACAAGCAGGAAGGCAAGCAGTTCGCCCACATGCACGACCGGCACCAGGTAGCGTCCCCGGTAGACGGTCTGCACAATCTCCAGCATGAGCGGATCGTCTATCTGGAATTCAGAGAACATGTCGGTGACGGAAATGGTGTCGCCAACCATGGAAAGGCAGCCGATGAAAATGGAATCATCCGGCAGGGACAGCACGCCCTCGCGGTCAATTTCGCGGTATTCATGGATTTCGCTTTCGTGGCAAAAAATGCGGATGCAGGCCTGCGGCAGCGCTTTTTCGACCAGCGCAATCGCCGACTGGATGAGCCCCAGCCCGGTTGTCCACTGGTTCAGGCTGTCAATGTCAAACTGCTCGTTGCAAAAATCGCTCACTTCGGAAACCCCAAAGCTGTCCAGACTCACCTGCTCTTCTTCGCGTCCTTCTTCCATATACAGTACAGTATAACGCAACAAGTGCCAAAACGCAAACAAGGCAACAGGTTTCCTTACGGTTTTCATAGCGGAAAAACGTTGAAAACCCTTGAAAAATATTAAAATACACCACAAAAAGTAATATAATCGCTGGCATCCCATACAGGGAAGGAGTATTTTATAAAAAAAATGAGTATCGTATTGTGCAGCCTGCTCTTCTGCGTGGCAGGCCTGTATGCAGAGCACATCAAATTCACCGTTGCAGGGCCGGAAAAGCGCTACAACCAGATAAAGGTCGTGAACAACACAAAGGCATCTGATTTCGACTGCATCGCCTACTTCCTTGAAGAGCGGGGCGACAAATATATTGCACAGGAAGCAATCGGCGTCTTCCACCTGCAGGAAAGCGGCAGCAGCGACACCTGCAACTACGTTCTTCAGCTGATTAAGAAGGGCCTGCACATCGGTCTGGACGTGCCGGAAGAAGTGGGACCCGTTACCTACGTCCTTTCCTACAAGGACTACCCGCTGTTCGACGCTATTGAAATCACCCTGATTTCCGGCGAAAGCCCCGTCGGAAAGGAATTCTAAAAAATATTCACTTTGCC